>SLRI01000507.1 GCA_007131045.1 Rhodospirillales bacterium | reverse complement strand
GCCCATTGCGGCCCGCTGTTGCCGCACAAGAAGGGCTTGAGCCCGAACCGGGCGTACATCTCGTCGTAGAGCTCCTGCCCGCCGCCATGCGCCAGCCAGCCCACCTGCTCGTCCGCCCTCAGGCCGAAGGGTTGCGAGCCGAAGACCAGAATGCCACGGCTCTTCGAGCCCCAATAGGCGGGCACGGCATGGTAGAGCTCGGCCGTGCCCTCGGCGACCGCGTCGAACACCTGGTTGCCCGGCACGATCTCGCCCGTCGCGAACAACTCGACCTCGATCCGCCCGCCCGAGAGCGCGGTGATCCGGTCGGCCAGCATTTGCGCTGCGACCCCCGGCCCCGGCAGATTGCGCGGCCAGGCCGTCACCATCCGCCAGCGGGTGATGCCCTGGCTGATCGCCGGCCGCGGGAAGGCCGAGGCCGCGGCCCCCACCCCGATCGCCGCCGTGCCCGTGATGATCTGCCGCCGCTCGAGGCCCCTGGTCATGCGCGTTCCTCCATGTTCACCACCCTCGCTGGAGCGCATCGTGGCGCAAGTCGGGCGCGCGATAAAGCGGAGAGATCAGACGGGCGGGGACTGCTGCTCCGCCACCCGAGCGTCCGGCAGGACGAGGAAACTCGGGTCGTACTCGGCGAGTTCGATCAGCCGCGGCTTGTCGACGAAGGCGACGAAGCCATTGGCGAAGGTCAACAGACCCTGGTCGCGCAACCGGCGGAGCAGGCGATTGATGTGCACGTTGGTGAGGCCGAGGGCGTCGGCGATCAGCTCCTGGGTCAAGGGGCAGCGATAGCCGCCCGGATCGGCGAGGCCGATGGCCTCGAGACGCGAGCCGAGCTCGAGCAGCAGATGCGCGAGGCTAGCCTCGGCCCGCCGCCTGCCGATACTGACCAGGCGCTGCTCGGTGAGCGCGGCATCGATCGTGACGAGCCGGCGCAGGGCCTCGCCGAGCAGCGTGCCCGAGTAGAGGAGCTGGTCGAGAACGGCGCGATCGAGGTCGCAGACGACGCTGTCGCTCGCCGTGGCCACCGCGCGGCTACCGTCACGGGGAGCCGACGTCGCCAACAGATTGATCACATCGCCCGGCAGATGGAAGGCGATCACCTGCCGGCGGCCGTCGGCCAGGAGTCCGTAGGAATAGGCCCAGCCATTGCCGACCAAGCGCGGCTCGTCCATCGTCTCCGGCGGGGCGAGCGGCTGCTTGCCGGCGACGTAGCTGCAGCGGCCGACGAGCGCCTCGAGCAGCTGCTCGTCCACTGCGCTCCAATCGACGTAGGCACCGAGCCGGCGGGCCAGGGCGCCGATGCCCATCGGCAGCAGGCCGCGATGGCGCTGCTGCGGGTCGAGCCTGGCGCTGAGCTTGTCGAGCAGGAGGCTGCGATCCTCGACCGTGTGGCGCAGCAGCGCTGCGGCGCGCCGCCTGCCGAGCGTCGTCTTGGCGAGCTCGATTCCGGCACAGGCAATGCCGGCGACCTGCCTGTCGCCGTTGTGCAGCGGCTGGATGTGCAGATCGAAGCTGCCGCTGCCCCGTTCGAGTGGCAGCACGACCTCGATCTGGATGGCCCGGTCGGTCTGGAGCACCCGGCGCTTGGCGGCGACGATGTCGGCGGCCCGGTCGGCGCCCATGATCTCGACGTCGGTCTTGCCGATGATGCGATGCGCCTCCATGCCCATCGGCGGATTGTGGATCCAGGTGTAGCGGAGGTCTCGGTCCTGCGCGAAGAGGACGATGGCGGTGTTGGCGAGCGCCGTCTCGATCCGGTGCCAGCTCTGCTGCAGAAACTGCTCGCGCTCCTGCCAGTCGGTGACGTCGAGCATCACACCTCGGAGGCGCATCGCCCGGCCCTCGGGGTCGCGAAAGATGGCGCCGCGGGATTCGACCCAACGCACCGACCCGTCCGGCCGCCGGATGCGGTAGCTCTGCCGGATGAACCCGTTGGCGGGATCGGCGAGAACCTTGTCCCGGACCGCCTGGAAGGGTACCCGATCCTCCGCCAGACGCCGTGCCCGAACATCCTCGACGGAAACCGGCGCTGCCTCGTCGAGACCCAAGAGCCGTCGCGCCTGCACCGACAACGTGATCTCGCCGGTCGAGAGATCGTGGGACCATTCGCCGATCTGGGCTGCAGCCAGCGCCGTGCTGGTGCCGTCCCAGCCGGCATCGTCCCAACTGCCTTCGACCCGCCGCTCATCGGCCTGGCTCCGACCGGAAGTGACGGCGGCCGTCGCCGACGCCGCATCGCCTCGGTCTCGCCGCGGCTCGTCACTCGACACCCGGATTCCCCTCAGCGCCCAGCCACCGCCCACGATCTGACGAAACTGCGCTTCGGCTCCATCTGCGGATGTCAAGCGTTGAGCAAATCACGTATCGGCGCGGAATGCAAATTCGTGATGCATTATTTTAATCGCCGGCACCCGATCTTTTTGAAGGGTGCGAGATTTTTTACTGAAATCTCGCCGAACGGCGGCAATCATTCTGCTCTTTTTGCCAGTGATCGGCGGTGATGGCGCGGATCGCCGAAGCGCGTGGATCGGCATGCGACGGCGGGTCCGGCTCGGGGCGCGCACAGGTGATGAACAAGAGCCGCAGCCAGCTCGTGCGCCGCGGACGACTGCCACGTGGCGGCGACGCGGCGGCGGCGCGCTCGCCCGCCAGCAGCGTCGTCTCGCGCTCGAGCAGCTGCTCGAGGGCCCGCCGTTCGCCGGCCTCGGCGCAGCCCTCGAGCAGAGCGCAGTAGAGGGCCATGGTCAGCCGCCGCGCGAAGTATTGCCGGTCGTCGAGCGCGGCCGGCGGGGCGTGCTCGGGCACTGCCGGTGCCAGGGCCGTGATCAGGGCCGCGCGGCCGGCACGAACCCGCTCGCCGGCGTCCGTCTTGCCGCAACCGAGAATGCGGGCGAGCGCCATCCGGTCGCAACCGGCCCCGTCGGCGAGGAAGAGCGGCTCGCGCAGGTGATCGGGCAGCCGCAAGAGGGCGTCGTGCAGCACCTGCCAGGCCGCCGCGGTGCCGCGCGCCCGCGGGGCGATCGTAAAGCTGCCGTGGCTGTCGATCGGCTGTGGCGGTCCGAGGCGGAGCGTGGCGAAGTGGCGACGCTGCAGACCGAGCAGCCATGGGCGGAGGTCACCGTCGGCGGCGCGCGCCGCGGCCGTGATGTCCGCCAATCCGGCCAGCGCCCGCTGCAGGGTGGCAGTGGTCAGCGCCGCCGCCGCGCCGCGCGATGCCGTGCGCACCCGGGCCAACGCCCGCAGCAACGGCGCGGCGGCGAGGATCTCGCAAGCGAGCCCGTGCGGCGACTCGGTGAGCGTCCGCAAATGCATGGCCCGCAGATCCATGGACTCGGGCCCGGCCGCGCGCGGCCGAAACGGGCGCACCAAGTGCGATGGCGCCATGAGCTTTTTCCCCCCGAAGCCGAGGCGCCATCGCGAGCAGCCTGCCACGGCGCCACCTGTCGATACAGCAGCTCTAGAGCGGCGAAGGCCAACCCGCATTGACCGAGATTAACGGGTTTTTCGAATAATCACGCGGCGGCGCCAGGAAAACGGGCGCTCAGCTCTCCAGGCTCTTGCTGACCACCTCGTAGGCGTCCTTGCTGAGCCCCGGGGTCTCGGCGATGCGGGCGAGCTCGCCCTGCATCAGGTTGCCGCGGGTGGTGTCGTAGCGGCGCCAGCGGCCGAGCGGCAGCAAGAGGCGGCTGGCGATCTGCGGGTTCCTGGCGTCGAGCTCGAGCGCGGTATCGGCGAGCAGCCGGTAGCCGGCACCGTCGCGCCGATGAAAGCCGGTGAGGTTGCCGGTCGCGAACATCCCGACCAGCGCGCGCACCCGGTTGGGGTTGCTCAGCTTGAAGGCCGGGTGGTGCATCAGCCGGTCGATCCGCTCGACACTGCCGTCGTCCTCGATCAACGCCTGGAGCGCGAACCATTTGTTGACGACCAGCGGTTCCTTTTCGAACCGATTGTAGAAGTCCTCGAGCAGATCCTCGTAGCCCTGGGCCTGGATGTCGGCCAGCGCCCGCAAGGCCGCCATCCGATCCGTCATGTTGCGCGCCGTCTTGTATTGCGCGGCGGCGACGGCCGGCGCGGTCTCCAGGCCGGACCAGACGAGATAGGCGAGCGCGGTGTTCTTGAGCTGGCGGCGGGCCATGGCCGCGGTCGACGGGGCAACGGCCGACGGTGGGTCGAGATGCGGCTCGCCCGCACTCTCCAGGATGGCGAGCCAGCTGTCGCGCAAGCCGTGGCCGAGCGCCTGGCGCATGAACCGGGCCACCGCATCGACGCCCTCGACGTCGATCACCGAGAGCCCTTGGGCGAAGAGCGAGCGGCTCGGCAGGGTGACGACGCGGGCCGCGAACGCCGGGTCCTCGGCGGTGTCGTCGAGCACCTTGCGCAGGGCCGGCGTCAGCGCCGGGTCGAGGGTCATCGCCCGGCCCGACTGGTGGTCGCGCAACAGCTCGCGCATCAGGTCGAGCAGCAGCCGCTGGCCCGCTTCCCAGCGGTTGAAGGTGTCGGGGTCGTGGGCGAGCATGGCAGCGAGGTCAGCGCGGTCGAGCGGCAACTCCAGCTTGACCGGTGCGGAGAAGCCGCGCAGCAGCGACGGCAGCGGCGCCCGCTCGACATCCTCGAAGGTGAAGATCTGCCGGGCTTGGCGCAGCTCCAGCACCCGCTCGGTGCCGCCGGCCGCGTTCTCGCCCTCGAGGCGGAGCGGCAGGGCGCTTCCGCTCTCGCGGTCGATCAGCCCGATGCGGATCGGGATCTCGAACGGCTGCTTCTTCGGCTGGCCGGGGCTGGGCGGCGTCGTCTGCGCGATGGTCAGCGTGTAGCGGCGGGTTTCGGGATCGAAGTCGTCCTCGACCTCGAGCACCGGCGTGCCGGCCTGGTCGTACCAGCGCATGAACCGGGAGAAGTCACGGCCCGAGGCGTCGGCCATGGCCTCGACGAAATCCTCGCAGGTGACGGCCTTGCCGTCGTGCCGCTCAAAATAGAGATCCATGCCGCGCCTGAAGGCCTCCTCGCCGATCAGGGTGTGGATCATGCGGATGACCTCGGCCCCCTTCTCGTAGACCGTGCGGGTGTAGAAGTTGTTGATCTCCATGTATTCGGCGGGCCGGATCGGGTGCGCCAGCGGCCCCGCATCCTCGAGGAACTGGCCCTCGCGCAGCAGCGAGACGTCGCCGATCCGCTTGACCGCCGCCGAATGCATGTCGGCGGTGAACTGCTGGTCGCGGAAGACGGTGAGCCCTTCCTTCAGCGTCAGCTGGAACCAGTCGCGGCAGGTCACCCGGTTGCCGGTCCAGTTGTGGAAATACTCGTGCGCGATGATCCGCTCGACCTGGACGAAATCGGCATCGGTCGCGGTCTCGGGATGCGCCAGGGT
>SLRI01000618.1 GCA_007131045.1 Rhodospirillales bacterium | reverse complement strand
CGCCCTGAAGCGGGCCCTGGCCGAGCACGGGCACCGCGCCTCGTCGAGCGTGGGCGCAGCCGCTCTCGGTCGGTTCACCGGCGGTGCCGGCTGGAGCGGCGGCCGGCCGCCGGGTGGCGAGCGTCATCCGCCGGCCGCCGGTCTCGCCGAGGCCGCCACCGCTTGGCAGGCGCCGGACCCCTCCCTCGACCGCCCCTTCGACCGCCCGTTCGATCTCGGTGCGCCGAGTGTCCGTGCCGAGCAAGCCGAGGCCGCAACGGTGGACTATCCGCTCGGTGCCGCCTGCGCACAGCTGCACGACACCTTCATCGTGGCGCAGAGCCGCGACGGTCTGGTCATCGTCGACCAGCACGCGGCGCACGAACGGCTGGTCTACGAGCGGATGAAGGCGGCGCTCGCCGATGGCGGCATCACGCGGCAGGCGTTGTTGATCCCGGAGGTGGTCGAGCTCCACGCCGATGCGCGGGCACAGCTCCTCGAGCGGGCGGACGAGCTGGCGCGGCTCGGCCTCGTGCTCGAAGCTTTCGGCGAGGCTGCGGTGCTGGTGCGCGAGACCCCGGCGATCCTCGGCAACCCGGTGCTGCCTCGGCTGCTCGACGACGTGGCGGCTGATCTCGCCCGGCTCGACAGGGCGCTGCCGCTCGAGCAGGCGCTGCTCGGGGTGCTCGCCTCGATGGCGTGTCACGGCAGCGTCCGCGGCGGGCGGCGGCTCGGGCCCGACCAAATGAACGCCCTCCTGCGTGATATGGAGGCCACAGCGCATTCAGGGCAATGCATCCACGGGCGGCCCACCTATATTGCATTGGCGAAGGCCGATATCGAACGCCTTTTCGGCCGCCGCTAGGCGAGGCGCAAAAGGCTGGCCCGTCCTGATCGGCTGGGGTATGGGGCCGGGGAAACGCGCTGCAACGGAGCTACGATGACCTACGTCGTGACGGAAGCCTGCATCAAGTGCAAATACATGGATTGTGTCGAGGTCTGCCCGGTCGACTGTTTCTACGAGGGCGAGACGATGCTGGTGATCAATCCGGACGAGTGCATCGATTGCGGGGTGTGCGAGCCGGAGTGCCCGGCCGAGGCCATCTTGCCCGATACCGAGGGCGAGGCGGAAAAATGGCTCGAGCTCAATCGGGAATATTCGACCGGGCCATGGCCGAACATCACCCGCAAGGGTGAGCAGCCGGGCGATGCCGACGACTACAAGGACATGCCCGGCAAGTTCGACAAATTCTTCACGGCCAACCCGGGCGGCGGCAACTGAGCCGAGGGCGCTGCTGTCGCGGCCGTGGCGGCGACAGCAGCGCCACTCGGTCGGGGCCTGCGACTTAACGTCTCTTAACCGTGTGGTCATGGGCAAGCGAAGTTGCGCTGCAACGCAACTGTGGCATTTTGGGCAAATTTGTGTTAGTTACGTCGTACTGAGATCGAACAAAGGGGTGGAAAACCCTCGACCAAACCCTCGGCGCTCAAGACCATGCAGGCGTCTCCACATCGAACGGGTTCGATGTGGGTCGATTTTTGCGTGCCATCGAGACAGCTGGAGGGGTGGTCGGTTCGTCCGGCTAGAGGCAACAACAGCTTTGCGGAGAAACGGCCCGATGGCAAAGGAATTAGCATACGACGTCGGTGACTACATCGTCTACCCGAGCCACGGGGTGGGCCAGATCACCAACATCGAGAAGCAGACGATCGCCGGCATCAGCCTGGAAATGTACGTCGTCTCCTTCGAGAACGAGAAGCTGATCCTGCGCGTGCCGGTCGAGAAGGCACCGAACTCCGGTATGCGCAAGCTCAGCAGCCGCGAGAAGATCCAATCGGCGCTCGACGCGTTGAAGATCCGGACCCGGCCGCGCCGCAACATCATGTGGAGCCGTCGCGCACAGGAGTACGAGGCGAAGATCAACTCCGGCGACCCGGTGTCGATCGCCGAGGTGGTGCGCGAGCTGCACCGGGCCGACGACACCGACCAGTCCTACAGCGAGCGGCAGATGTACCGCGCCGCCCTCGAGCGCCTCGCCCGCGAGGTGGCCGCCATCGATTCGGTCGACGAATCGGAGGCCACCAAGAAGCTCGAGAAGGTCCTGCTCGCCGCCGCCGCCTGACCGTTTCTCTTCGTCCTTCCACAGGGGGCTCCCCGCCGCGAGGCATCAACGGGGAGCCCCTTTTTTCGTCCCTGCCGAGCCACCTTGCGGCCCGGCCCGGGTCCGACTAGCCTCCCGCCCGTCATGGCTGGGCAGGCGTCCATGGCGACCAATGATCCTTTTCAATCGTGAATTGAGGAGACTGAGGTGGCCAGGGAACAACTGCGTTCTGCGCTGATCGCCGGATCGACCATCGTCGGCCTGTCGATAGGGCTCGGCGGTATCGCCGCTGCCGACGAGTACGTCCAGTATCGTGATTTCTTCGAGCCTCTGCCGGCGATGCCGCCGATCCCGGCGGTCAACTCGATGACCGAGGCCCGGGTCGAGCTCGGCCGCATGCTCTTCTTCGAGCCCAGGATCAGCGCTTCGGGCGTCATCTCCTGTGCCACCTGCCACAACCCGGCCCTGGGCTACACCGACCGGATCCCCCGGGCCGTGGGCCATGACGGCCAGGTCGGCGAGCGCAACACGCCCACCGTGCTCAATTCCGGTTTCTTCGAGGCGCAGTTCTGGGACGGTCGTGCCGCCACGCTCGAGGAGCAGGCGCTGGGCCCGATCGAGGCCGAGGTCGAGATGGCGATGCCGCTCGAGGCGGCGCTCGAGCGAATCACCGAGTTCGCCATCTATGTCGAGAAGTTCCATGCCGCCTTTCCCGGCGACGACGACCCGGTGCACGCCGACAACGTCGCCTTGTCGCTGGCGGCCTTCCAGCGCACCCTCAATACCCCGAACTCGCCGCTCGATCTCTGGCTGGTCGGCGACGACGGGGCGATGAGCGAATCGCAAAAACGCGGCATGGTCGCCTTCGTCGAGCGCGGCTGTCTCGGCTGCCACGCAGGCCCCGCGCTCACCGACAGCCAGTTCCACGTCATCCAGACCCCGGGCTCGACCGATCTCGGCCGCTTTCTGGTGACCGGCGAGGAGCACGACCGGCACGCCTTCAAGACCCCCACCTTGCGCAACGTCGCCCTGACCTACCCCTATTTCAACAATGGCGAGGTGGCGTCGCTGGACGAGGCGATCGTCGTCATGGGGCAGGAGATGCTCGGTATCGAGCTCGAGGGCCAGGAGCTCGAGGATCTGGTCGCCTTCATGCACGCCCTGACCGGCGCCATCCCGCAGTTCCCGGTGCCGCCCTTGCCCTGACGAGCGCGGCTGACGGCCCGGCAGGTCCGGGTCGTCACGGCGCTTGCCAGGCGCGCCGACCAGGCTAGGCTTCGACCGCAGTGTTGGAGCCGAACCGATGATCGATCAGACCGTTTTCGCCGATGGCGCCGCCTTCACCGAGGGCCGTTTCAGGCCGATCGGGCAGGCCGGGATCTCGCTTCTCGATTGGGGCTTCACCCGCTCCGACCTCACCTACGACGTGGTCCACGTCAAGGACGGCTGCTTCTTTCGCCTCGACGACCATCTCGACCGGTTCCTCTCCGGCATCGAGCGGCTGCGGCTCGCGATCCCCGAGAGCAGGGACGACATCGCCCGCATCCTCCACCACTGCGTCGCCCTGGCCGGGCTCGGGGACGCCTATGTCGCCATGGCCGCCAGCCGCGGCCGGCCGATGGTGCCGGGCTCGCGCCGCCCCGCCGACTGCAACAATCACCTGATCGCCTACGCCGTCCCTTGGATCGACGTGATCCGCCCCGAGATCCAGGCGCGTGGGGCGCATGTTCACGTCGCCGGCGTGCCCCGCGTGCCGGACGCCTCGAGCGATCCGACGATCAAGAACTACCGCTGGGGCGACCTCACCCAGGGGCTGCTCGAAGCCGAGGACGCCGGCTGCGATACCGCCGTGCTGCTCGACCAGGACGGCTATCTGACCGAGGGGCCGGGCTTCAACGTCTGCCTGATCGAGGACGGCACGCTGGTCACGCCGGATCGCGGTGCTTTGCACGGCATCACCCGCCAGTCGGTGCTCGAGCTCTGCGCCGAGCTCGGCATGCCGGCGCACGTAGCGCCGGTGCCGGCGAGCGCCCTCGAGACGGCCGACGAGGTCTTCTTGTGCACGACGGCCGGCGGGATCATGCCGGTCGCCCGCATCGGCGGCCGGATTCTCGGCAACGACGCGCCGGGTCCCCTGTCGCTGAAGCTGAAGGAGCGCTACTGGCAAAAGCACCGCGAGGGCTGGCATGCGACACGGGTCGACTACATGAGCCTGCCGGCGGTCGAGCTGATCGGCTGAGCCGGCCGGCCCAGGTGCCGAGCCAGCCGAGCAGCAGAGGAAACTTTTGTCTGCCCGAAACGTTCTCGGCTATAGAAAGCTCGATGGTCGGCCTTTCGTCAGTGGAGAAACGCGATGTTCGAGCCAAATTTCCTTCGCCGTGCAACCGCGGCCTCGGCCGTGGTGCTCGCCCTCGGCCTCTTTGCGGCCACATCGGCGGCCACATCGGCGGTTGCGCAAGACGAGGGCGCGGCCGAAGAAACGTTGTCGCCGATGCTGCGGACCATGTCGGTGAACAGCATGCTCGAGCTCGACGTGGTCACAGCCGACGACGAGAGCCTGGGCACGGTCTACGACCTGGTGGCCGATCCCACCGACGGTCTCTTGAAGTTCCTCGTCGTCGAGCGAACCGAGGGCATTCTCGGCATCTTCCGCGATGCCGACACGCGCGTCGCCGTGCCCTGGCATCGCGTCTCCATCGAGGAGGGGGTACGGCAGTTCGTCATCGACATGACCGTCGAGGAGTTCGAGGCGATGCCGACCTGGGAGGGCGAGCGCACCGAGGCCGGCGGGGTCGGCGCCGCCCCGATCGACGAACGCCCCGACCAGGACACGCTGGTCGCCGACTAGGCAGCCTCGGCAGCGGGATTTCCCTAGGCCGGAAGAGGAAGAGGGCGGGGAGGCAGCGCCTCCCCACCGGCCCCACCGGAACTTCGGGGTGGTGGCGGTGAGGGTGGCGGTGCGAGGGGAAACGGTGCCTGAGCCGAAATGGTACCTGGAACCGTTTCTCCCCCAAAGGACGGAGGGGGCGCGGGGGAACTCAGTTCCCCCGGTTCTTCTTTTCACGCCGCGCGCGGGTGCACTTCGGCTTCGATCGTGGCGCCGGCGCGGTCGCGGGTTTGTTCGAGGTCGTGGGTTTGCTGCATGCCGAGCCAGAATTCGGGCGAGGTGTTGAAGTAGCGGGCGAGGCGCAGCGCGGTGTCCGGGGTGACGGCGCGCTTTTTGTTGACGAGTTCGCTGATCCGCATCTCCGGCACGGACAGGGCTTTGGCGAGGGCGTACTGGCTCATGCCGAGGGGTTCGAGAAAATCGTG
>SLRI01000468.1 GCA_007131045.1 Rhodospirillales bacterium | reverse complement strand
TACGGATGCAGTTCCACCCGACCCGCCTGAAGGACGCGGTGCTGATCGAGCTCGACAAGCGAGAGGACCAGCGCGGCTATTTCGCCCGTATCTTCTGCGAGCAGGAGTTCGGCGATGCCGGCCTCGAAACGCGCTACGTCCAGGCCAACACCTCGAGCAACCCCAAGGCCGGCACGCTGCGCGGCATGCACTACCAGAATCCGCCGCACGCCGAGGTCAAGGTCATTCGCTGCACCCGCGGCGCCATCTTCGATGCGATCATCGACCTCCGGCGCTCTTCGCCGAGCTTCGGCCAATGGCAGGGCTTCGAGCTCGACGCCCGAGCCGGCACCATGCTCTACGTGCCGACCGGCTTCGCGCACGGCTACCAGACGCTGACCGACGACACCGAGGTCGGCTACCTGGTCTCCCACCCCTACACCCCAGGGGCCGAACAAGGCATCCGTCACGACGACCCGGCCTTCGCCATCGACTGGCCGCGACCGGTATCGGTCATCTCCGAAAAGGACGCCAGCTGGCCGGCCTACTCGTGAAACAGATGCCGGGACCGAACACCTAGAGCGCCGGCAGCAGGATGCGAAACGTGCTGCCCCGGCCGATCTCGCTCTCGATCGAAAGCTCGCCGCGGTGGCGGCGGGTGATGTGCTTGACGATGGCGAGGCCGAGGCCGGTGCCGCCGGCGTGGCGCGAGCGGGCCTTGTCGATGCGGTAGAAGCGCTCGGTGAGACGCGGTATGTGCTCGGGTGCGATGCCCGGGCCCTGGTCGGTGACGGCGACACTCACCGTCCGCCGGCCGGCGAGCGCCCCGCCCGAAGCCGGGGCCGGGTCGAGAAATGCCGTCTCGATCACCACGGTCTTCTTCGGCCCGCCGTACTTGACCGCGTTCTCGACCAGGTTGGCAAAGAGCTGGTGAAGCTGGTCCGGGGTGCCCCGAACGGGCGGCAGCGTCGTCTCGCCGCGGCGCTCGAGGGTGACCTCGTGGCGGGCGGCGAAAGGCTGGCTGCCGTCGATCACCCGGGACAATATCTCGGCCACCTCGCAGGTCTCGTCCGGCGGCTGGTCGGCGGCGAGCTCGATCCTCGAGAGGGAGAGCAGGTCGTCGACCAGCCGGGTCATCCGCGACGTCTCCTCGGCCATGATCGCGAGAAACGCGTCCCGGGCCTCGGGGTCGTTCCTGGCCGGGCCCTGCAGGGTCTCGATGAAGCCGACCAGCGACGCCAGCGGGTTCCTGATCTCGTGGCTGGCATTGGCGACGAAGTCCGAGCGCATCCGCTCGATCATCACCTGCTCGGTCTCCTCCCTGAGCGCCAGGAGCGCGCCGCCCCGGCCTTCCGGCAGGTCGACCCGCTCGATATGGGCGGCGAACTGCTTGCGCTGGTCGAGGCCCGGGCGAAAGGTGAGATCGGAGGTGCTCTTGCCGTCCAAGGCGGCACCGAGCGCCGCCAGGAGGCCGGGGTCACGCAGCACCAGGCCGACATGCACCGGCACCTGGCCGATGGCGAAGCTGCGCCTGGCGGCGGTGTTCGCGTGGACCACCCGCAGCAGGCTGTCGACGAGGAGGATCGGGTCGGGCAGCGCCTCGACCAGCTGCTCGATCAGGCGCTGGCGGGCGAGATTGTCGTGCTCGGCCTGCTGCAGTTTTTGGGCTTCGGCATCGAGCCGGGCGGCGAGGCGCTGGCGGTCGGCGCGGCTGATGGTGGCGGCGGCGATGGCGACGGCGGCCGCCGCCACGGCAGCCAGCGCATAAGGGGCGAGGCTCGGGCCATCGAGCACGGCCAGGACGACAAGCACGGTCGCCGCCGGCAGCAGCAGGATCGGCACCGAGCCCCAGCCGTGCTGCGGGACGCTGCCGAGCCGGTGCCTCAGCCGCTGGACGAACAAGGGGTCGGACCTCAGCGCCCCGCTCTCAGCTCTCGAGCTCGGGCAGGCCGCGGTAGAGGTCGAGCGCCTCGGGATTGGCCAGGGCCTCGGTGTTGGTCACCTTGCGGCCGTGGATCACGTCGCGCACGGCGAGCTCGGTGATCTTGCCCGAAAGCGTGCGCGGGATGTCGGCGACCTGGACGATTCTGGCCGGCACATGGCGGGGCGTGCAGTTCTCGCGGATCTGCTTCTTGATCCGCTGCTGCAGATCGTCGTTCAGGCTGGCCCCGTCCTTCAGCCGGACGAACAGCACCACCCGGACGTCGTCCTGCCAGTCCTGGCCGACGCAGATGCTCTCCAGCACCTCCTCGATCTGCTCGACCTGGCGGTAGATTTCGGCCGTGCCGATGCGCACGCCGCCGGGGTTGAGCACGGCGTCCGAGCGGCCGTGGATGACGATGCCGTCGTGCTCGGTCAGCTCTGCATAGTCGCCGTGGCACCAGATGCCGGCAAACCGGTCGAAGTAGCTCTTCTTGTAGCGGCTGCCGTCCGGGTCGTTCCAGAACGAGACCGGCATGCACGGGAAGGGCTTGGCGCAGACCAGCTCGCCCTTCTCGCCCCTGACCGGCTGGCCGGCCTCGTTCCAGATCTCGACCGCCATGCCGAGCCCGCGCATCTGGATTTCGCCCGGATAAACCGGCCCCGCCGGGTTGCCGAGGACGAAGCAGGAAACGATGTCGGTGCCGCCCGAGATCGAGGCCAGCTGCAGGTCGCGCTTGACGTTGGCGTAGGTCCACTCGAAGCTCTCGGCGACCAGTGGCGAGCCGGTCGAGAGAATGGCGCGGAGCTTCGAGAGATCGTGCGTCCTGGCGGGCTCGCGGCCGGCCTTCCTCAGGGCGTCGATGTATTTGGCCGAGGTGCCCAGGACGTCGAGCCCTTCTTCGGCTGCGATGTCGAAGAGGACGTCCGGGGTCGGGTGGAAGGGCGAGCCGTCGAACAGCACCAGCGTGGCCTCCGAGGCCAGGCCCGAGATCAGCCAGTTCCACATCATCCAGCCGCAGGTGGTGAAGTAGAACAGCCGCTCGCCGGGCCGGACGTCGGTGTGCAGCTTGTGCTCCTTCAAGTGCTGGAGCAGCGTGCCGCCGACCCCGTGGACAATGGCCTTGGGCTTGCCCGTGGTGCCCGACGAATAGAGCACGTAGAGCGGGTGGTCGAACGGTACGCGGGTGAAGCGGAGCTCCGGCGTCGGGCTGGTGAGGTAGTCGGCAAAGGCGACGCTCTTGGGGATGCGGGCGAGATCCGGGCTCTGCTCCAGGAAGGGATAGACCACGGTGCGCTTCAGCGAGGGCAGGGCGCCGGCGATCTGCTCGACCTTGGGGCGGATGTCGATCCGCTTGCCCGAATAGTGGTAGCCGTCGACCGTCAGCAGCACCTTGGGCTCGATCTGGCCGAAGCGGTCGAGCACGCCGGAGATGCCGAAATCGGGCGAGCAGGAGGACCAGACCGCCCCCAGGCTCGAGCTCGCGAGCATGCCGATCACCGCCTCGGGCGCATTCGGCAGGTAGCCCGCGACCCGGTCGCCGCGGCGCACCCCGTCGGCCTTCAGGCTGGCGGCGAGACCCGCCACCTGGTTCCAGAGTTCAACCCAGGAGAGCTCGCGCCTGGTGCCGTCCTCGCCCCTGAAGATGATCGCCGGCGTGTCGTCGCGACGGCGCAACAGGTTTTCGGCGAAGTTGAGCTCGGTGCCCGGGAACCAGATGGCGCCGGGCATCCGCTCGGCGTGGCGCAGCACCTCGAGCGTTTCGGGCATGCTGGCCACCACGCCGTCCTTGAAGACGAAGCGCCAGAAAGCCTCGATCTCGTCCACCGACCACTCCCAGAGATCGTGCACGGCGGTCGGCCCGTCGAAGCCCTGCATCCGCGCCAGCTCGGCTATCTGCGTCGCCGCGGCCCGCGGGTCGTCCGGCCGCCAGATCGGCTTCACCATCGCTTCCTCTCTCGCTCGGCGGCAGCCGTCCCGCGGCTGCGATCGTTTCCTGCCGACCATCGCATCGCCGATTTTGCCGGTGGTGGCAACCTCCGGCGGCACCGTCACCAGGCACCCCGCCCTTATCATCGCGGCCGGCGGGCGCTATGTTGGAATCTGGACAATCGGCACGGGAGATCGCGGATGAACGAGGACGCCTTCAACATGGCGCTGCGCAAGTTCCTCAAGGAGGTGGGCGTCACCAGCCAGCGCGAGATCGAGCAGGCGGTGCGCGACGCCGTCGCCGACGGCCGGCTGAAGGGCGACGAGAAGCTGCCGGCCAAGGTCGTGCTGACCGTCGGCGGAATCGATCTCGAGCACGTGATCGAAAAGGACATCTCGCTCGAATGACGGCCCGTCCGAACCGCTGGCTGGCAGGCCTCGCCGCGGCCCTGCTGCTCGGCCTCGCCCAGCCCGCAGCGGCCGCCTTCGTCGGCCATGGCGGGCCGGTCAAGGGCATCGCGATCACCGCCGACGGCGAGCGGATGGTGAGCGTCAGCTTCGACTACTCGGTGATCGTCTGGCGGCTCGCCGACGGGGCGGCGCTCGACGTCCTCTACGGCCACGATGCGGCGGTCAACGACGTCGTGGTGCTGCCCGGCAAGCGCGGCTTCGCGACGGCCGGCGACGATGGTGCCGTGCTGCTCTGGGGCTTCGGCGACACCGCACCGGAGGCCGAGCTGCTCGGGCATACCGGCCGCGTCGTCGATCTCGACGTCACCGCCGACGGCCGCCATCTGGCCTCGGCCAGCTGGGATCGCACGGTCCGCATCTGGGACTTGGCGAACGGTGCAGCCTTTCTGCAGCTCGACGGCCATGGCGGGCCGGTCGACGCCGTGGCCTTCACCCCCGACGGCGAGCTTCTGGTCACCGCCGGGGCCGAAGGCGCGCTCAGGCTCTGGCGCGTCGCCGACGGGGTGCAGCTGGCGGAGTGGGGCGGCGGACCGCAGGCGATCCACGCGCTCGTCGTCGATCAGGCGGGCGAAACCGTCTACGCCGCCGGCTCCGAAGGCGAGGTCAGGCGCTACGGGCTCGGCGACGGCAGCGCGCTGCCCGGTTTTCGGGCCGGCCTGCCGACCCCGCTGTTCGATCTCGTGCTCAGCCCGGACGGCGAGCGCCTGGCGGCCACCGGCATGGACGGCACGATCTCGATCTGGGACACCGCCACGGGCGAGCTCGACGAGATCCTCGGCGGCGAGCGCAACCCGCTCTGGTCGCTCGCCATCGACCCCGCGGGCCGCACGATCTTCGCCGGCGGCAACGACCGGACGATCCGCCAGTGGGACCTGTCATCCGGCCTCGAGATCGACGAGCCGGCGCCCTTGCCGGACCCCGAGACCGTGGCGGCAGCCACGGACGAGGACGTCGGCGCCGTGGTCTGGCGCCGCTGCGTCGCCTGCCACACCCTCGACCCCGACAGCGCCAACCGCGCCGGCCCCACCCTCCACGGCATCTTCGGCCGGCCGATCGGGGCGGTAGAGGGCTACCCCTATTCCGACGCCCTGGCCGACGGCGACATCGTCTGGACCGAGGAGACCGTGGCCGAGCTCTTCCGCAAAGGCCCCGACGTCGTGACCCCCGGGACCAAGATGCCGATCCAGCGGATCACCGACGAGGCCGAGCTCGAAGCCCTGATCGACTTCCTCGAGCGCGAGGCGATGCCGGGCGAGTGAGCGGGCACCCGGCGGCCGAGCGGCGCAGAGCCGCCGTCACCGGGGTGCTGGAACACTCTGCCGTGCCGAGACGTTTCGGTGGTGACGCCGAAGTGTTTTCGGCCTCTCGCACCGCCGCCGCGTGCAGTGGGCGCCGGGTGCAGGGGGGATTTGCATGTGGGAGTGGATCAGCGAGCACAGCGACGCGCTGAATGTCCTGTTGTCGGCCGCCATGCTGCTGGTCTGGCTCGGCTACTTCGAGGTTTTCCTGCAAGGTTTCCGCCGCGCACGGCGGCCGAAAATCCTCATCAACCGGGGTGGCGGCAGCAGGCTGCACGCCCATTGCCTGCTGAGCAACATGAGCGCCGAGGCGATCTATATCCACAGCCTGATCGCGAAGTTGAACAGCTCTGATGAAGAAACCTTCGCCGCGGTGACCGATCTCGTCGGCGACGACGACGAGGCGACCTACAGCCTCGCCGAGGCGACGCTGCAGGGGCCGGTCGCCGCCGGCGACTTCCTCGACGCCGGCACCTTCGAGAGCATTCTCCGCCGCGCCGGCTGGAGCGCCCCCGCAACAGGCGCCGACAGCGGGGATCATCGGTCGATCGAGATCGAGCTCACCGTGCTCGCCACCTATCGCTCGGAGGACCTGATCGTGGGTGCCAGCCGACGATTCGCCGTCGAGGCCGCCGAGGGTGGCTGGAGGGTCACGCCCCGCACCGTCGCCACCCAGCAGATCCGCAACAAACGGCAGCGCAGGGCGCTGCTCGAGGCCTATACGGACTACTTGAACTGACCCACGTCGCGGCCGGCCTGCTGGCGCGTTAGCTCTCGTCGACTCGCCCGCGCGACCGCTTCACCCGCGCCCGCTGCTTCTTCGCCTCGAGCTTGCGCTCCTTGCTCGCCCGGGTCGGCCGCGTGGCCCGCCTGCGGATCGGCTCCTCGGCCGCGTCGCGGAGCAGCTCGACCAGCCGGTGCCGGGCGTCCTGGCGGTTCATCTCGCGCGTCCTGAAGCGCCGCGCAGTGATGACGATCTCGCCCTCCTGGTTGAGCCGCTGCCCGGCGAGCTCCCGCAGCCTGGCCTTCACCGCGTCCGGCAGGTTGGCCGAGGCCATCGCGCGAAAGCGCAGCTGGACGGCGGTCTCGACCTTGTTGACGTTCTGCCCGCCCGGGCCGGTGGCGCGGATGAAGCTCTCGTCGAGCTCCGCCTCGTCGATGGCGAGTGAATTCGTGACCTGCAGCATACACCGATGTTAGCCCGCCACTGCGATGATGTCGCCCCTCGGGTGGAAGTGATTGAACGAGCGCGCCTTGCCGCTAGAATCCGCGCCAGACGAGCGGCCGAGGGCGGCGCTCGGGGACGTGGGAGGCAGAAATGAAGGCATTCTTGTTGAGCGTGGTGGTCGCCATCGTGCTCGCGGTCGGCGGCTATTGGGCGGTGGCCGAGTTCCAGCAATCGGCCGAGGAGGCATTCGCGACCGAAGGAGTCCGGCTCTGAGGGTTGTCGGGACGGGATGGCGGTGGCTCGAACAGTGTCGGGTGGCGTGCTGCCGTCCTGTCGGCGGTACGGCGAGAGGCCTCCGGCGCGCTGCCCCCGAAGCGCCGGAATCATGCTCCCCGGGCGGGCGATCGGCCAGCGCTGAAGCGCCGATAGAGAACCTGCGGTGACGGCATCGCTGGTCCGGCGAGGCAGGCTGGCGTTCGGCCTCGACCGGGCTCCGAGCGCGGCTCGCGGTCGCCTCATCGATCAGGGAGCTTTCAATTGCTGCGGGAGATTTCTTGGCACCGTCATCGGCTGAACGTCGTCGACGAGCCGGGTTCATTCTGGGATAAATTCGAGTCGGGGGAATGGGAGCCGGAGACACGGGCGTTCTTGGCCGAGCGGGTGCGACCCGACATGGTGTTCATAGATCTCGGCGCCTGGGTAGGCCCGACCACGCTGATCGCGGCGGCGCTCGGCGCCAGGGTGGTGGCGTTCGAGCCCAATCCCGCATCCCTGGACCTCATGCGCCGGTCAGTTGAGGCGTCGGGTCTGGCCGAACGGGTGACGCTCGTCCCCAAGGCAATCTGGACGGCGGCCGGCCAGCGGCAGTTGAGCGTCGGCAGCGCCACCAGCGGCTCTTCACTCGTCGTCAGGAAGCCCCGCCACAACTTGATCGATGTCGCCTGCGAGTTGCCGGCCTATCTCGAGCAATTTATCGTGCCGGGTTCGACCTTGCTGAAGATCGATGTCGAGGGTGCCGAGTACGACATTTTCGCCGATGTGGCGAGCATCGTCTTGCAGCGCCAGGCCGACATTCTGTTGTCGATCCATCCGCACAAGGCGGTCGATCACCGGAAAAAGGCCTCGTTCTTGCGCAATCCGGCGCTCGGCGGCGCGTTGCTCCGACGGTTGCTGCGCCTCCGGCAGCAGGTCGGACGATTTCCGGCGGCTAAGGTCGTGGAGAGCCGCGGCAGCACATTCACGCTGCGGGCGCCGACGATGGTGGACTTCTTTCGTGCCTCGCAGTTCTGTCTCGAGCACTAGAGCCCGTCGGAGAAGGGTGATCGTCGAGCGCCCGGCACGGCGCCTCTGCCTCGGCAGAGGCGCCGCCGCCTACTCGGCCGGCACCGCCTGACGGCCGTGCGGGCTGTGGACATGGCCCTTGGCGCGCTGCTCCTCGGCCCAGAGGTCGTGATGCGCCTCGGCCCAGTTGAGGTCGACCTCGCCCGAGCCCATGGCGTCGAAGGCGCCCTCCATGCCGAGCGAGCCGATATAGATGTGCGCCAGGATGATCGCGATCAGGATCACCGAGAGCACCGAGTGGATCACGTGGCTCAGCTGCATGCCGGCCAGGTCGGTCACGGTGAACGGGAACATCAAGATGTAGCCGGTAGCCGAGATCGCGAGGCCGAGGATCACCACCGACCAGAAGATCAGCTTCTGCCCACCGTTGAACCGCCGCGCATGGACATGGCGGTGGGTGAAGAAGCCGCCGCCGGCGGAAAACCACTCGGCATCGAGCCTGGACGGGAGGTTGTCCTTCACCCAGAGGACGAACATCAAGACGATGCCCAAAACGAAGGGGAAGGAGAGGTAGTTGTGGGCGAGCTTGCCCACCTCGGAGAAGGCCGCGAACGCCTCGGGCCCGATCAGCGGCATCAGGATCGCCCGGCCATAGGCGATGTTCAGCCCGGTGATGGCGAGGACGATGAAGGTCGTGGCGGTGAGCCAATGGGCGAACCGGTCGATCGGGCCGAACCGGGTAATGGTCTCGCCCGAGCGGCCGCCCTCGATCGGGATGCGCCCCTTGATCAGGTAGAAGAGCGCCAGAAGCACGAACATCCCGCCGATGGCGATGCCGCCGACCCAGGGCGAGGTGTCGCGCCAGAAGTCGCGCCACTGCTTGCCGCCCGGCTGGATCAGCATGCCGGCGCGCTGATCCGGGATGCTCACCCGCCCCTCGACGTTGCCCTGCAGCTGCTGAAACATCTGCATCTCGCCGGCCGGCACGGTCGCCGCATCACCCGGTCTGCTCTGCTGCGCACTCGCGGGCTCGGCGAGGGCCAGCGGCAGCACGAGCAGGCAGAGCGCCAGCAGGCGCCAGATCGTGGTCATCACAAAACCCTCATTTTGCTGCTCAGACACCCTCGCTGTCGGGGTAGGCGGTCGACCAGCCCCAGGCGCCCGAGCCGTAGCCCCGGGTCACCACCCGCTCGCGGTAGATCGATGCGATGATCTCGCCGTCGCCGGCCAACAGCGACTTGGTCGAGCACATCTCGGCACAGAGCGGCAGCTTGCCCTCGGCGAGGCGATTGGTGCCGTACTGGTTGTACTCTGCCTGGGTCATGTCGGCCTCGGGGCCGCCGGCGCAGAAGGTGCATTTGTCCATCTTGCCGCGGCTGCCGAAATTGCCGAGCTGCGGGAACTGCGGCGCCCCGAACGGACAGGCATAAAAGCAGTAGCCGCAGCCGATGCAGAGATCCTTGGAGTGCAGCACCACCCCGTCGGCCGTGGTGTAGAAGCAGTCGACCGGGCAGACCGCGGCGCAAGGCGCATCCGTGCAGTGCATGCAGGCCATCGAGATCGACCGCTCGCCGGGATCACCGTCGTTGATGGTGACCACCCGGCGCCGGTTGATGCCCCAGGGCACCTCGTGCTCGTTCTTGCAGGCGGTGACGCAGGCATTGCATTCGATGCAGCGCTCGGCGTCACAAAGGAACTTCATACGTGGCATTGGTTCAGTCTCCTTTCAGACGCCGGCTCACGCCGCCTCGATGCGGCAGAGCGTGGCCTTGCCTTCGTGCATCGCGGTCACCGGGTCGTAGCCGTAGGTGGTCACCGCATTCGCACTGTCGCCCAGCACGATCGGATCGGTGCCCTCGGGGTAGTTGTCGCGCTGGCTCTCGCCTTCCCAGAAACCCGAGAAGTGGAAGGGCATGAAGGCGACGCCCTCGCCGACCCGGTTGGTGACCAGCGCCTTGACCCGGACCTTGCCGGTGGCCGGCCCATAGACCCAGACCATGCCGCCGTCCCGAACTCCCAGCCGCTCGGCGTCCTGGGTATTGACCTCGACGAACATGTCCTGCTGCAGCTCGGCCAGCCACTTGTTCGAACGGGTCTCCTCGCCGCCGCCCTCGTACTCGACCAGTCGCCCGGAGGTGAGGATGATCGGGTATTCGTCGTGCGCGCCTTCCTCGACCGCGCGCTGCTGCATGGTGTGGCCGATATTCATGACCCGGAAGTCGCGCGCGTCGTCGTAGGTCGGGAACTCGGCCACGAGGTCGGGCCTCGGGCTGTAGATCGGCTCGCGATGCACCGGCACCGGGTCCGGCAGGTTCCAGGCGACGGCCCGGGCCTTGGCGTTGCCGTAGGGCGAGCAGCCGTGGGCGAGGGCGACGCGCTGCACACCACCCGAGATGTCGCGCGACCAGGAAACCCCGTCCGGGTTGTCGCCACCGATCCGCTCGATGGTGGCGAGCTCGTCATCGGTGAGGTCGGCGTCCCAGCCCAGCGTCTTGAGGATGCCGTAGGTGAACTCCGGATAGCCGTCCTCGATCTCCGAGCCCACCGACCAGCTGCCCTCGGCCAGAAGCGTCTCGCCGTCCCGCTCGACGCCGAAGCGGGCGCGGAAGGTGCCGCCGCCGTTCATGACGTGCTCGTGGCTGTTGTAGAGGATGTGGCTGCCCGGATGGCCGAGCTCGGGCGTGCCCCAGCAGGGCCAGGGCAGGCCGTAGAACTCGTTCTCGACCGGCGTGCCCTCCCGGCCGCGCAAGGTCACGAGATCGAAGTCGCCCTGGTGTTCCATGTGCAGCTTGAGCCGCTCCGGCGACTGGCCGGTATAGCCGATCGACCAGGTGCCGCGGTTGATCTCGCGCAGGATGTCCTCGGCCACCGGCTGGTTGTTCACCACCTCGATGTGCTTGAACATCTCCTCGTGGATGCCGAGCTTCCTGGCCAAGAGGTACATCGCCTCGTAGTCGTCCTTCGATTCGAAGATCGGCTCGACGATCTTCTCGCCCCACTGCAGCGAGCGGTTCGAGGCGGTGCGCGATCCGTTGGTCTCGAACTGCGTGCAGATCGGCAACAGGTAGGTGCCGTCGCGGCGCTCGGAGACCGCGGCGAAGGTGGTGGGGTGCGGGTCGGCGACGACCAGGAGGTCGAGCGCCTCGAGCCCGGCCCGCATCTCGGGCATCCGCGGCACCGTGTTGCCGCCGTGGCCGAAGACGACCATGCCCCTGAGCCGGTCGGGCTGGTCGACATCGTCGGCCGAGGCCATCGCCGCGTCGAACCAGCGGGTGGTCGGAATGCCCTTCGTCTCCATGAAGGTCTTCTTCTCGTCCCGGCTCATCCCGGCCTTGCCGAAGCGGTCGAGCACCCATTCGTAGTCGAGGTCCCAGACCGCCGACCAGTGCCGCCAGCCGCCCTCGGCCAAACCGTAATAGGCCGGCAGCGAGGTGACATCGAGGCCGAGATCGGTCGCACCCTGGACGTTGCAGTGGCCGCGGAAGATGTTGGCGCCGCCACCCTCGATACCGACATTGCCGGTGGCGAGCAGCAGGTCGCAGATGGCGCGCACGTTGGAGGTGCCGACCGTGTGCTGGGTGACCCCCATGCACCAGATGACGGTGCAGGGCTTCACCGTCGCCACGATCTCGGCGATCTCGCGCACCTGCGAGCCGGGCACCCCGGTCACCCGCTCGACCTCGGCGGGCGCCCACTTGCGGACCTCTTCCCTGATCTGCTCCATGCCATGGACGCGCTGGGCGATGAACTCCTCGTCCTCCCAGCCGTTCTCGAAGATGTGCCAGAGCATGCCCCAGATGAGCGGGATGTCGGTGCCCGAGCGGTGCCGCACGTAGTGGGTGGCATGCGCCGCCGTGCGCGTGAAGCGCGGGTCGCAGACGATCAACGGCGCCTGGTTGATCTCCTTGCCGATCAGCACGTGCTGCAGCGACACCGGGTGCGCCTCGGCGGGGTTGCCGCCGATGATCATGATCGCCTTGGAATTGCGGATGTCGTTGTAGGAATTGGTCATCGCCCCGTAGCCCCAGGTGTTCGCCACACCCGCGACCGTGGTCGAGTGGCAAATCCGGGCCTGGTGGTCGACCGAGTTGGTGCCCCACATCGCCGCGAACTTGCGGAAGAGATAGGCGCCCTCGTTGGAGAACTTGGCCGAGCCCAGCCAGAAGACACTGTCGGGGCCGCTCTCGTCCCGGATCTCCGCGAGCTTCTCGCCGATCTCCTCGATCGCCTGATCCCAGGAGAGCCTGCGCCACTCGCCGTTCTGCAGCTTCAAGGGGTACTTCAGCCGGCGGTCGCCGTGCACCAGTTCACGCACCGAAGCACCCTTGGCACAATGCGTGCCGCGGTTGATCGGGCTCGCCCAGGCCGGCTCCTGGCCGACCCAGACCCCGTTCTGCACCTCGCCGTGGACGGTGCAGCCGACCGAGCAGTGGGTGCAGATGTTCTTCCTGACCTCGACCGACTGGTCGTAGTCGACGAAGCCGGCCTCGGCCTTCTTGACCGTGGCCAGCGGCACTGCCCCCAGAGCGGCGAGACCGCCGGCTGCGACCCCCGACTTCTGCAGAAAGGCGCGGCGATCGACAGTGGTGGCCGCGGCGCCGGCCACCACCCGGGCGAAGCCACTCTTCGACGGGCTACCGGAACGACGTTTCGTCAACATGGCGGGATCCTCTCGTCAGTACCGGTTGGTCTCGTAGTAGGTGCGGACGTGGTCGGTCTCCTGGTAGCGCCGCTTCTTGCGCTCCTCGGCCGATTGCCGCGCCTCGGCCTCACCGCCGGCGAGCAGCACCGGGGCTGCCACGGCAGCCCCCACGGCACCGGTCGCCGCCGCCTTGAAGAAGCCGCGCCGCGCCGGGTTCACCGGGGTCTCGGTCGATTTCGTCGATGCTGCCATCGTCAGTTCCTCCTGCGTCGTGCGCGCCCCCGCATGCGGCCCCGGCCTCATGTCAGGGCTTCATGCGGCGAGCGTGTAGGCGGTCGCCTCGATCTCTACCAGATGCCGCCCGATAATCCCCACCGGGCGATAGAAACGGGCCGCCTCGGCGGCCTCGAGGTCGGCGAAGAAGCGGCCGGCCCAGGGCTCGAGGTGGCGGTTGAAAAAATGCTGCTGTTCCTCGGCATCGACCGCGAACGCGCCGGCGATCAGCCCGGCCATGACCTCGGCGAGGCAGCCGATGTGGTCCTCGGGGTCGGCTTGGCCGGGGGCGCGCTCGATGCCCAGGCGGCGGAGGTCGGCGCGCAGCCGGGCGAGCGGCTTTTCGTGCAGAAAGCCGGTGCGGTAGTAGGAGGCGTACGGCAAGAGTTCGCCGCGCCCGACGCCGATGAAGAGGTGGTGGTATTCGCGCTCGAGCGCCGCCGGATCGGTAGCGCCGGCAGCACGCGCCAGTGCGGCGCGCGCCGTACCGAGGGGCGAGGCGTCGCCCTCGAGGCGTGCCGCGATCGCGAGCGTCGCCGCATCCGGTGCGGCGCGCAGCAAAAGCCCCAGCAGTTGCCAATGACGGGCCCGCGCCAAGTCGAGAGCGTCGGGCTCGACCTCTATCGATACGGCTTTCCCATTGTCGGCGCGCGTTGCCAGACTTCTACCTCCCGAATTCGGCACTTTCTTCCGGACCCGCCGATCACTGCCGGCCGCCGGGTTCGTGCCCTTTAGAACCAAACTCGTCTACTTCCAAGTTTGGCCGCAAATTCTTGGCCGTGCAAGTTACAAAGCCGTGTGGCTGCGCCGGTCGGCCGCAGCGATCGCCCTCAACTCGGCGCCGCCGAACCGTGCCGCCGGCGCCGCGCCGGCGGCTCGGCCGCTGCTCGCGCCACCGGGGCCGTGGTCTCCTCCACCTCGGCTGCTGGCGCCTCGGCTGCTGGCACCTCGCCCGCCGACGATGCGGCCACTGGCGCCTCGGCTTCCGCTGTATCGCCTGCCGGCCGGGCGAGCGCAGGCTCGGGCACCGGCGGCCGCTCGGCGGGGGCGACGGGTCGCCGCAGTGCCGCGAACAGCCGCTCGGCCGCGGCCTTCGGGTCGTCCTGCGGCAACAGCGCGCCATAGCCCGGCGCGTTGAAGTCCCAGTCGTAGTCGGCGACCTCGCGGAAGTCGCGGATCGCGGGATCGGCCGACCACAAGCGGCGCAACGCCGCCTGCCGCAATGCCTTGGGCACGCCCTTGCGCAAGAAGGCCTGGACATCGGCGCCGGTGGCGATGCTCTCCAGCGGCGGCAGCGTCTCGGGGTCGATCAAAGCCTCGTCGTCGACGACAGCGACCGCCTCGTCCACCGGCTCGACCGCCTCGCTCTTGGGAGGCTCGGCAGGCGCCGGCTCGGCCGTGCGCGCCGCCTGCTTGCGCTTCGACCAGCGCTCGAGGAAGCTCCTCTCTTCAGCCACGACCGTTGCCCCGGCCGGAGCGCGGCAGCCTTCCGGCGGCCAGCGCCTCGGGGTCGGCGCGCTCGCGCTTGCGCTTGTATTTCGGCCGCTCGACATGGTGCGCGGCGACGAAGGGCGCGAGCCAGGCCTGCACCGGCGCCGGCATCGCCACCATCTCGACCAGATCGTCGCCGGTATCGGCATGCGCCTGGGCCTCGCCGGCATCGACCGTGGCCATCAGGAGGTCCAGGCCCACCGCCCCCTCGCGCGGCCTGAGCACCACCCAGACTGCGGGCATCTCTGCCCCCAGATTGTGCACCAAGGCCTCGGTCTCCTTCGAGTAGACGACGAGATCGGTGGTCCCGGCGTAGAACTGCGTGACGCCGTCGGCCTCGTGCAGCACCGTCCAGGGCGGGGTGGCGGGGCGCCCGGGCAGCACCTCGGTGACCCGCCAGACATGGCGCTGCCAGCGGCTCTTGGCCGGCCGCCGCTCGACGATGACGCCCACGGCAAAACGCTCGACGATCAAGCCTCGTCCCTCCTCAGCTCGCCATTTCCTGCCGCAGCGGCAGCCCGGTCAAGAGGTTCTGCGGCTTGAGCCGCAGCCGCTTCTCACTGTCCATCGCCATGGCGAGATAGACCGGCCGGCCCGCCACCCGCTCCAGCATCGCCGCCGGGTCCAAAAACTCCAGCCGGAACAGCGAGAGGATTCGGGCGAGATCGGCCTGTGGCACGTCCACCCCGTGCCACATCGCATTGAGGATCGCCGTCGCTTCCGCATCGAGCCCGACATGCCAGGACCAGCGCTCGTCGCTGATCGTCTGCACCGGCTGAATGCGGACCCGAACATCGAGAAAATGGCGGACCCAGCGCTCGAGCACCCGAGAGAGCGCATCGAGCCCCGGCCGGGTGAAGGCCACGTCCAGAACCATGTCGAAGCGCTCGCTCCGTTCGCCGTAGCTGGCGGCATTGGCCTCGTTGATGACGTCGAGCTCGACCGTCCGGGGGGCCGTTCCGGCCTGCACCAACAGCGCCCCGAGACTGCCGAAGCCGCCGCTGGCCGCGGCCTGCTCCACCGTCTCCTCGTCGGCGACGAGGATGCCGCCCTCGGTGATGCTCACCTTCTGGCTGCGAAACAAGAGCTCGGCCGCCCGCCAGATGAAGCCGTCGGTCTCGCCGTCGAGCAGCCGGCGGAGGATGACGTGGACGAGTTGCGCCGAAAAGAGCGGCGGGACGCGGCTGTCGGCGTCGCGGACCAGGCCGAGATAGGCGGCCTCGAGGCTCGGCCGGGCCAGGAGCCGGTCGCGAAAGCCGAGCCAGAGCCGGTAGTTCTCGGCCGCATCCTGATCCGCCAGGGCGGCGAGCTCGGCCTCGTCCACCGGCCGCTCGGGGTCGGCCAAGAGCGACTGGTGCAGCGTCCGCTCGGCGGCGCAAGAGTCGGCCACGGGTGCGAGCTCCGGCCGCGCCAGATAGGCCTTCAAGAACGATGGCGTCACCCTGAGCCCGCCACCCGGCGCCGGATCGAGCAGCGCGAGGCCGGCGCTCTGCCAGATGTTCTCGTTCATCGCTCCGGTTCCTCGGGCGTCATCTCGAAGGCCTGCCCGAGCGAGCCCGAGCCGCGATCGATCACCCGAAAGCGCTCGCGAATCTCGCCCGCCGCATCGATCAGCCGCTCGAGCGCCAGGAGGGTGTTGACCGGGTGCGCCCGGCAGAGATCGGCCATGAAGTCGACCTCCTGCCGTGCCACCGGCCGGGCGGCCTCGAGCGAGGGCGCACCGTGCGCCTCGACGAAGAGCACGGCCAGCCGCTCGACCACCGCCAGGGCCACCTCGTCGTCGGCCGAGGCCACGACCACGAAGGTCGACCAGCCGAAGCTCGAGGTGCCGAGAAAGCCGTTGGCGAAGGCCTGGCGGCGCTTGCCGGTGAGCCGGTCGGCAGGCGCGTCGAGAAAGGCGAAGCCGCCGGCAACGGCCCATTCGCCGGGCTCGGCCGCCCGCTCGAAGACGGCGGTGTCCGAGGCGTCGAGCCGGATGGTGCGGGGCAGCTTGAGCGTGGTCATGGGTTTGGCCCCAAGAGCAGGCGCTCGGCCAAACCCTCGCGCGAGGGTGGCGGGCCGATGCGCAGGAGATCGAAGGTCAGAGGGTCGAAGCGGACGGACTTCGCCTCGGGCCGGACCAGCCGGGCGCGGTAGTGGTCGGTGGCCGATCCCAGGCCCTCCTCCTGCCAGCGATCGACCCAGTGCAGCAGATGGGCGGCGAAGGCCTCGACGATCTCGGCCGGCGTCACCAGGCCGAATCCTTCCTCGAGAAGTGCGGTGCGCTCCGGCGTCCGCCCGGGCTCGTCGGTCTCGGTCGTGAAGCGGCGCTGCAAAGCCAGGCCGACCACCAGCCAGGCGGGCACCGGCGCCTCGGAGGGCTTGGGCAATGCCAGCCGGGCGCTGCCTACCACCCCCCCGTCGAGCACCAGCTCGTGCGGCCAGGCGAAGCCGACGGGCTTGAACGGCGGCCCCACGGCGGCGAGCGCATCGGCCATCGCCAGCATGGCGATCGGCAAGGCGGCGAAGCAGGACGCCGCCGGCCGGTCGGGCTCGAGAACGACGGCGAGATCGAGCCGAACCGCCTCGGGGCCCGTATCCGCCACCACCAGCGTGCCGGCATCGCCACCCGCCACCGCCATGCCGCGCGCCGCAGCGAAGGCGTCCGCGCGCACATGAACAGCCCGGAAGACCGGGGGCAGGGTGAGCGCTGCGGCATTGTCGTTTCCATCCATAGCGGTCATGTAGAGCGTTCGAGGAAGATCGGAAACGGGAGACACGAATGCGGGCCTTGGGTCGCCGGGTCGTCTTGTGCGACTGCGAGGGCACCATGCCGCTGGATGCAGCGGCACTTGCCGAGGCACTAGGCGCCGAAGCGCCGAACCTCGCAACCCGGCTCTGCCGCCGGCAGCAGGACCGGCTGGCGGGCGGCGACCTGCTCGTTGCCTGTGCCCAGGAGCGCGCAGTGTTCGAGGAGGTGCTGGCCGAGCGCTCGGGCGATACCGCGGCCGATGCGCTGATCACCACCGACATCCGCGCCCGCGCCGCCTGGTCGAAGGAGGGGGCAAAGGCCACGCCCAAGATCGCGGCCCTGCTCGCCGAGGCCGCACTCGCCCCCGCGGAGACCAAGGCCCTGACGCTGAAATCCGAGGGTGTGACCCTGATCTACGGCCAGGACGAGCTGGCGATCGAGGCCGCCCGGCAGCTCGGCGATCGGCTCGACGTCACCGTCCTCTTGACCCGGCCCACCGACGTCATCCCGCCGCGAACAGCCGATTTCCCGGTCCTCCAGGGCACGATCCGGGCGGCCAAGGGCCAGCTCGGCGGCTTCGAGATCGTGGTCGACGACTATGCATTGCCCGATCCCTCCTCGCGCGCCGCCCTGCGCTTCGGCCGACCGCGCAACGAGGCGGTCTCGACCTGCGACATCATCATCGACCTTTCGGGCGGCACCCCGCTCTTCCCGGCGGCGCACAAGCGGGACGGCTATCTGAGGGCCGATCCGGGCGATCCGGCAGCCGTGCAGCGTGCGCTCTTCGATGCCACCGACCTGATCGGCGAATTCGACAAGCCCCGCTACGTCGACTACCGGGCCGAACTCTGCGCCCATTCCAGGAACCGCCGCACCGGCTGCAGCCGCTGCCTCGACGTCTGTCCCACGGGTGCGATCACGCCCGACGGCGACCACGTGGCGATCGACGCCCTGATCTGCGCCGGCTGCGGCGGCTGCCACGCGGTCTGCCCGACCGGTGCAGCGTCTTATGCCTACCCGCCGGCCGAGCACATCCTCGGCCGCCTGACCACGCTGCTCCAGCACTACCACGAGGCCGGCGGCGAGGAGGCCGTGCTGCTGATCCACGAGAACGAGCACGGGCTGCCGCTGATCGACCTCCTCGCCCGCTTCGGCGACGGCCTGCCGGCCCGGGTCATCCCCTTTGCCCTCAACGAGATCACGACTGCGGGCATCGAGCTCTTCGCCACCGCCATGGCGCTGGGGGCGGCCGACATCCGCATCCTCGCCGGCCCGCGGACCCGAGGCGAGCGCACCGCGCTGGGCCGCACCATCGGCCTCGCCGAGACGTTCCTCGCCGGGCTCGGCTGGGGCAGCGGGCGGATCGAGCTGATCGAGGCGGACGAGCCCGACG
>SLRI01000438.1 GCA_007131045.1 Rhodospirillales bacterium | reverse complement strand
GCCGCCACCGCCTCCGGCTCCACCATCACCTCCCTCCGCGGCTGTTCAACCCGCGAAGGGCTTCGGCCATCGAGGCCGCCAACGCATTCATTCATCGCTCGAACCCCTCGTGCTCAGCGCCACGAAGGGGTCAATTCTTCGTGGCGTCAGGGGGTCAGTTTTTCATGTCGCCGGATATTTTAGGTCGGAGAACACCTCCGGCAGTGTTTCCGTACACCAACGCCAAAGTTCCGGAGGGGCGCGGGGAGGATCATCCTCCCCGCATTCCTTCCTATAATGAACGCTTATCCCGAATCATCTGCCTACACACAAATCCGAGAATCATGCGTCATATATCGACTCATTCGCTCTCGGGTTGTGCCGCTATACGACACATACCCTGAGAGATGAGTCGGTATATGACGCATAAGCCGAGAAATGAGTCGATCCATGCGCCATAAGCGATCGTGATGGCGCATGAAACGTCACATTTCGCCCGATTCGGCCGCAAACGAACCCACGAGATCGACGAACGAACCCACCGAATCGACGAACGAACCCGGCTGGAGAGCGAACGAACCCGACTTTCGCGAACGAACCCGAGCCGACAGGTTGTCGCAGGCGACAGAGATTTTGCCCGATATTCAGATGGTTGCACGCCGTCCTAAATGCTGCCGCAAGGCCCCGGGGCATGGAGGTGGATACCCGACCCCCGAGTTTGCCGAGCGAGCCCGAGCGCCGGCTTGACGCAAGGCTCGGCATCGGTTATTATTCCTAGATTGTTGGGCGTGTGGTCAGCGGAACCGCGGCAACTGGACCTCGACCGGACCGGGCGCGCTGACGCCTCGCCACCAGGCCATGGCGGTCGTTGCCGCCTCGATCAAGGGCTGATCGAAGAGGTCGAGCAGCCGCTCCCAGGCTGGCGGCGGCTCCGGGTAGCGGCGCATCACGACAGCGGCGTCAGCGGGCAGGTCGAGCAGCCGGACGGCGGCCGCCCGGGCGGCGGGCAGGCCGCCCAGCTCGTCGATCAGGCCGTGCTCGAGGGCCTGGGCACCGAGCCAGACGCGGCCCTGGGCCACCGCCTCGACCTCGGCCGCCGAGAGGCCGCGGCCGGCGGCGACGCCTTCCTTGAAGCGGGCGTAGAGGGCGTCGACATTGGCCTCGAGCCGAGCCCGTCCGGTGGCGTCGAAGGGCTGGTGCAGCGAGAGGAAGGCCGCGTTCTCGCCTCGCTCGACGCTCTCCCAGCGGACGCCGAGCTGCTCCCAGGCCTCGGCGAGCACGGGCTTGCCGGCGATCACCCCGATCGAGCCGGTGAGCGTGCTCGGCCGGGCGACGATGTGGGGGGCGCCCATGGCGATCCAGTAGCCGCCGGAGGCCGCGGCGTTGCCCATCGAGACGACCACCGGCTTGCCCGCCTCGCCCAGCCGGGCGACCGCGCGGGCGATGGTCTGGGAAGCCACCGCCGAGCCGCCGCCGCTGTCGAGGCGCAGCACCACGGCGTCGATGGCGTCGTCCTCACGCGCCCGGGACAGCCGCTCGGCGAGGTCGTCGGCGCCGATCAGCCGATCCAGCCCGGCCGAGCCACGCTGGATCGCCCCCTGCCCGACGACCAGTGCGATGGTGGCATCGCGCGCCTCGTCGGCAGCGGGCAGCGTCCGCCTGGCATAGAGGCCGAGATCAACCAGTTCGGCCTCGGGTCCGGCGGCCTCGAGCGCCCGGTCGACCACCTCGTCGCGAAAGGCGAGGCCGTCGACCAGGCCCGCCGCCAGGGCGTCCTCGGCCATCAGGGGGCCGCTGTCGATCAGCCGCTCGACCGCCTCGGGCGACTGGCCGCGGCCGTCCGCGATACCCGCCACCAGGGTGGCGTAGAGACCGTCGAGGAGGTCGTTCAGCATCTCCCGGTTGGCCTCGGTGAAGCCGTCCTCGATCAGGCTGTCCAAGGCGGTCTTGTACTCGGTGCGGCGGGTCAGCTGGGCCTCGATGCCGAGCCGGTCGAGCAGCGGGCGGACGAACGGGATCTCGGCGATCAGGCCGGTGAGCCCGACGATGCCGCCCGGCTGGAGGTGGATGGAATCGAAGGCGGTGGCGATGAAATAGCCCTCGTTGGCGGGCCCGAGCTCGCCGAAGCTGTCGGCCCAGGCCACCGCCGGCTTGCCGCTCCGGCTGAACCGCCCGATTGCCTCGCGCACCTCCTCGGCGATCGCGAAGCCGTGGTTGGTGGCATCGAGCCTGGCGACCAGGCCCTGGACGCGGGGATCGATGCCGGCAAGCTCGAGGGCCAGGACCAGCTCCGGGACCTCCAGCGGCTGCTGCAGCCCGAGCGTCGCCAAGGCATCGCGCGGCCGCGCCTCGCTCAGCGGCTCGCCCAGGTCGAGCGTGAGCACCATGGTCGCGGGCAGCGGCTCGGGCTCGCCGTAGCTGCGCACCAGCCACCAGGCAGCACCGCCGACGACGACGACCAGGATCAGCGCGAGCAGCCCTACCGATGCGAGGAAACCGATGATCAACCGCTGCAAGGTCCGGCTATCCCACCAGGCCGGCGGCGGCCCCGAGCCGCTCGCGCCCGGTCGCCGGCTCCCGCCGCCGCCGCTCGCTCGCGGTCTTCAGCTGGCCGCAGGCCGCCAGGATGTCGCGGCCGCGCGGCGTGCGGACGGGGGAGGCATAGCCCGCGGCCTCGACGATCGCCGCGAATGCGCGGATGCGGTTGTTGGACGAGCAGGCATAGGGCGCGCCGGGCCACGGATTGAAGGGGATGAGGTTGACCTTGGCCTGGATGCCGTCGAGCAGCCGGACCAGCTCGCGGGCCTCGGCGTCGCTGTCGTTGACCCCGGCCAGCATGACGTATTCGAAGGTGATCGGACGGCGTGCCGGATAGCGCCTGCAGGCGTCGAGCAGGGTCTCGATGTTCCACTTGCGGTTCAACGGCACCAGCTCGTCGCGCAGCTCGTCGCGGACCGCATGCAGCGAGATCGCGAGCCCGACCCCGAGCTCGCGGCCGCACTGCTCGATCTTCGGCACCACGCCCGAGGTCGAAAGGGTGATCCGCCGCCGCGACAGGGCGAGGCCCGTCTCGTCCATGGCGAGCCCGAGAGCCGCCGCCGTGTTGTCGTAGTTGAACAAGGGCTCGCCCATGCCCATCACCACGATGTTGGTGAACAGCCGGCCCTGCTTGGCCGTCGGCCATTCGCCCAAGGCGTCGCGGGCGACCAGCATCTGGGCGGTGATCTCGGCGGCACCGAGATTGCGCACCAGCGGCATCGTCCCGGTATGGCAGAAGCTGCAGGAAAGCGTGCAGCCGACCTGGGTCGAGACGCAGAGCGCACCCCGGTCCTCCTCCGGGATGAAGACGCTCTCGACCTCCTGCCCGTCGAAGAAGCGGAGCAGCCACTTGCGCGTGCCGTCCGCCGCCGTCTGCTGCGCCGTCACTGTCGGCCGGGCCACCGAGAAGTCTGCCGCCAGGCGCTCGCGCAGGCCCTTGGGCAAGGTGCTCATCAGGCTGAAATCGGTCGCACCCTGGTGGTAGATCCAGTGGAACAGCTGCCGCGCGCGCATCGCCACCTGGCGCGGCGTGGCCGGCTCGAGCGCGCCCAAGAGCTCGGCCAGCGCCTCGCCGTCCAGTCCGATCAGGCTGGGCTTGCCGTCCGCCGCCAGCGGCCCCGGCAGCGTCGGAATGGCCGTCGGATCAATCCGGACAGGCATCGCGCATCGCTTCGAAGGCGGCGGTGAAGCCGAGCAGCGAATAGGTGTCGAGCGAGAAGGTGTCGAGCTGCGAGGTGCCGCGCACCGTCATGTCGACCCCGGCCTGCATCGCCCGGATGATCGCCTGGTCCTCGTCGTCGGTGTTGGCCCAGGCGTGCTCGCCCTGGGTGAAGAGCTGCCATTCCCGATTGCCGATCTTCACCTCGACGGTGCTGCCGCTCTTGAAGGTGTAGCCGGGCTGCACGCTGACCTGCTCGTTGGCCTCGGTGACCGGCAGCCGCGAGACCAGCACGGCGGCCGGGCCGCGGCGGTTCCAATTGCCGGCTTCCTCGGTGGGCTTGCTGGCGATGTAGCAGGTCCGGCCGGCCGAATCGTCATAGGCATAGAGATGCCAGTCGCGGAAATTGCCCAGGAACTGCGGTGCCTGGGCGAACGCCTCGGTGCCGAGGCAGAGGATGCCGACCAAGCCGGCGACGAAGGCTGATGATCGTTGCATGGGCTTCCTTCGGAAATGGGACGAGAACGACCGGCCAATACCAGATGCCACCTGGGGTTTCTATTGCATAACGTCGGCGGGGCCTCACGAAAGACCGGACCGGCGCGCCTGCGGCCCGCCGACGCGCACCGGCCGCTCGGCGAAGCGGCCGAGGCAGACCATCCGGTCGTACATCACGACGGCCCCGGCGACGGCGAGGTTGATGCAGAACCGGGTCGGGATCCGCACCACGTGGTCGCAGCGCTCGAGCAGCGCCGGGCTCAAGCTGCCACGCTCCGGGCCGAACACGTAGGCGGCCTGCAGCGGATGGCGGAAGCTCGGCAGATCGATCGCATCCGGCACCAGCTCGACCCCGACCAGCCGGCAACCCCGCGGCAGCTGCAAATCCAGGGGGCTCGGCACGTCGTAGACCGGCAGCGCCACCTCGGCGTTGGAGGTGTCGGACTTGGCGGTCGCTCGATCGTATTGCGCATCGATCAGAAAGACGAAGCTGGCGCCGAAGGCGTTGGCGGAGCGCACCAGGTTGCCGAGGTTCATCGCCTTGGAGATGCGTTCCGCCCCGATGGCGTAATAGCCGCGCGTGCTGTCGATCTGCATGGCCGTGGAGATAAGCTGCCAATGGCGTTTTTGCCAGCTATGATCGGCCGCGGGTGTTGGCCCCGGCCAGGTGTCGTCGAACCTCGTTGGCCGCCCGACCCGGCCCTTGTCACTCCAGCTCGACCGAGAACCAGCATGCGCGCCATCCTCACCCATAGCCTCACCGGCACCGCCGGGCTGGAGCTCGCCGAGCTGCCACCGCCCGAGCCCGGCGCCTGCCATGTCCGCATCGCCGTCGAGGCCGCCGGCATCAATTTCGCCGATGCGCTGATGCTCGAGGGCCGCTACCAGGAACGGCCGCCCCTGCCCTTCGTGCCGGGCCTGGAGGTGGCCGGCACGATCGACGCGGTCGGCGTCGGGGTGAGTGGCCTGGCCGCCGGCCAGCGTGTTCTGGCGCTGGTCGACCACGGCGGCTTCGCCGAGCGGGCCGTAGCCCGGGCCGACGACGTCATCGTCCTGCCGGACGAGCTCGATGCGGTAACCGCAGCCGGCTTCGCGATCGCCTACGGCACGGCCTACGGCGCCCTGGTCTGGCGGGCCGGCTTGGCCCGCGGCGAGGTGCTGCTGGTGCACGGTGCCGCCGGCGGCGTCGGGCTGACCACCGTCGAGTGCGGCAAGGCGCTGGGCGCCACCGTCATCGCCACGGCGCGCGG
>SLRI01000246.1 GCA_007131045.1 Rhodospirillales bacterium | reverse complement strand
GTTGCGGATCAGCGGGATGTCCATGCCGCCGACGAAGCCCACGGTGCCGGTCTCGGACGCCATGGCGGCGGCCATGCCGACGAGGAACGAGCCCTCGTGCTCCTTGAAGGTGACGGACTGGACGTTGGGGAGATCCACCACGGCGTCGATGATGGTGAAATTGGTCTCCGGGTTCTCCGCCCCGATGGTCTCGAGCGGCGTGGCGTTCTGAAAGCCCACGACCACGACGATGGTGGCGCCCGAGCGCACCATCCGGCGCATCGCCTGGTCGCGCTGCGCCTCCTGGGTGACCTCGAACTCGAGATAGTCGATCCCGGTCTCCTCCTTGAAGCGCTCGGCGCCGTTATAGGCCGCCTCGTTGAAGGATTTGTCGAACTTGCCGCCGATATCGAAGATGACGGCCGGCTTGAAGTCCTGTGCCCATGCCGTGCCTGCCGCCAGTGCCAGAACCGCCACTGCCAAGCCGGTGACTACCTTGCGCATCCCGAACACCTCAGATTGTTTTGGAGGCCTGATCCCCTGGGCGAAAAGCGTAGGCGAGGCTGCGGCAAAAGCCAACGAGTTTGACGGCGCCGGCTCAGTTCGACCGGGCCCCCCCGCAGGGTTCGGCCGCGGCCGGCAACTCGCCCTCGAGCCAGGCGACGATGTCGTTCCAGACCCGCTCGCGCTGCAGGTCGCGCAGCAGCAGATGCCAGCCGTCGGGATAGATCACGGCGGTGCATTGCGCAGGGTCGAGCCGCTCGACGAAGCCGGCCATCACGGTGGGCGGGATGATCTCGTCGCGCTCGCCCATGAGCACCAGGGTCGGCAGGTCGAGATCGGGCGCCCTGGCAACCGCCGCGTCCATCAGTTGCACGAGGCCGGCTACCGCATCGAGGCGGGTCTTCAGGATGGTCAGCGGATTGCGGCCGAGGGCAATGAGCGCTTCGTCGTTGTCGGTCGCCCGAATACCGAGGCCGCGACCGGTGACCTCGTTGCGCGGCATCAGGCTCGCGGCGGTCATCAGGACGACCCGGTAGAGCGGGTTTAGGGCGGGCCCTCCCCAGACTGCCGGGGCCACCATGATCAGCCCATCGACGGACGGCCCGTCGCCGGCAAACGCGACGGTCGCCACGGCCGCACCCATGCTCTCGCCCAGAACGTAGAGCGGGGTGTCGGGCCATTGCTCGCGCAACTCGGCGACCCGCCGCCAGACGTCGGCGGCCAGCGCAGCCTTTCCCGGCCAGAGCCCGCGATTGGGGTTGGTGCCGAAGCCCTGCTGGTCGAAGGCCTCGACGCGGTAGCCGCGTTCGGCAGCGAACTCGGCGAACCAGTCGAAGGCATGGCGGCTGTCGTTGAAGCCGTGCAGCGCCAGGACGATCGCCTCGGGTCGACCTTCGGGCGCATGCACGATGCCGGGCCGGTCGAAGTCGCCGATCGGGTGGTAGGCGACCCCGCAGGCCGGCAGCAGGGCCAGGATGGCGAGGGCGATGAAGTGACGAACGGCGGCAGCCAGGGGCGGCGATCGGTCCATCGCGCTCAGAGCCTGTTCGAGAAGTTTTCTAGGTATTTCATCGGCTTGCGATCGACCGCCGGCGCGAAGCCGAGCGCAGCCCGATGCCGGGGCATCGGGCAAGCTCGGCGACAAAGCCGGAGCCGATCGCAAGCCGACCGGAGGTGAGCTTGGCAGCAGCACCTGCTTCGTCGTCGAGCGTCCGACGATGCGCTGCATCGACGGCCGCTCGACTCCTCGCATCTGCTCACTGCCGAGCTCATGAAATACCTAGAAAACTTCTCGAACAGGCTCTCAGCTGTGCTGCTGCAGCCCGATCAATTTCCAGATATCGGCCGGCGTTCGGCCGATATCGCGCAAGTGGCGCAGGGTGATCGCCCGGTTGCGCTTGGCGAGGCGCTCGCCGCGGCTGTCGGCGACCAGGTTGTGGTGGTAGTAGCGCGGCGGGGTGATCTCCAGGAGCGCCTGCAGCACCCGGTGGATATGGGTGGCATGAAAGAGGTCCTCGCCGCGGGTGACGAGATTGACGCCCTGGAGATGGTCGTCGAGCACCACCGCCAGATGATAGCTCGTGGGCGTGTCCTTGCGGGCGAGGATCGGGTCGCCCAGGAGTTGCGGCTCGGCCTCGATCCAGCCGGCGCGGCAGTCGTACCAAGCGAGCGGGCCGGTGAGCGCCAGCGCCTTGTCCAGGTCGAGCCGCCAGGCGAAGGGTTCGCCCTGGTCGAGCCGCCGACCGCTCTCGGCCGGGTGGATGTCGCGGCAGATGCCCGGATAGACGAGTTCGGCGTTGGGCCCGTGCGGCGCCCGGCCCGACTGCTCGACCTCGATCCGGATCTGCTTGCGGGTGCAAAAGCAGGGATAGACGACGCCGATGTCGCGCAACCGCTCGAGCACGGCCGCGTAGTCCTCGATGCGGTTGCTCTGCAGCAACGGCTCGCCGTGCCAGGGCAGGCCGAGCCACGTCAGATCCTCGAAGATCGCTCGCTCGAATTCCGCCCGGCAGCGCTGCGTGTCGATATCCTCGAGCCGCAGCAGGAAGCGGCCACCGGAAAGCCGCGCCGCCTCGTAGCCGAAAAGGGCGGAATAGGCGTGGCCGATGTGCAGGTAGCCCGAAGGGCTCGGCGCGAACCGGGTGACCAGCGGCGGCTCGCCGCGCGCGGGCATCGGGATCGAATCGGCGCCCCGCAACATTCGATCGTCCGTCAGACCCACTGCAACTGTCATCTGTGCCACACGCCCGTCACTCGCCATCGACCCGGCCACCGAGCCGGAAAGTGGCGAGGTCGGGCGATCTGCGCAAGGCCGCTCGAGAACGGGACCATGGCGCCACGACAAACGTCACCCGTTCGCCACGCCGAGCGCGGCCAGCGATCGCGCTCAATCAGAAGCGCAGGAACGGGTTCAAGAACCGCGAGAATGTGCCGGTCAGGCGCAACGGCGCGTCGGTGACCGTCAGGCACAAGCAATCCTCGCCCGCTTCGGCCACCGGCTGGTGGTCGACATGCGCATCGGCGATGGCGATCTCGCCGCGCCCGTAGTGGCCGATGCCGTCGTTGAAGGCGCCCTTGAGAACGACGGTAATCTCCTGCCCGTCATGGGTATGCTTCGGCACCGCCTTGCCCGCCTTGAGCAGGATCAGACGCGTGCGGTAGACCGATTCGTCGAGTGGCAGCTTGGCCTCGGAGACGCTGCCGTAATGCTTCCAGGGCAGGTCGGCGAGGCGGCCGCGGACATAAGGCCGCAGCGGTGCCGGCACGTCGGGGTCGTGCGCCGCCCGGCCTCGTCCTGCATCCCTGGTCGTGATCGGTTCCGCGTCGTCGTCCAGCCGCGCCATCAGCCGGTCGAAGGCGCCGGCACTCAGCTCGACCGGGGACAGCTCCTCCAGCATCGCACCACCGAAGGCCTCGTACTCGCGATAAGTCGCCAGACGTTGCGGCGCCAAGGCCAGGTGGGTCGCGACGACCAGGCCCACGGGCTCGGGCAGCCGACCGGCTGCATGTGCCAGCAGAAGATCGTCGACGTTGATGTGTTCGCTCGTCATCCCACACCTTCGAGCAGACTGCGAAGCTTGGCAACGGCCAGCCGCAGTCGTGATTTGACAGTTCCCAGAGGCAAGCCCAGCTCATCGGCGATGACGCTGTGCGTCTTGTCCTCGAAATAAAAAATCCTCAACAATTGCGCCTGCTCGTGCGGCAGGGAGGCGATTGCCGTGCGGATCTCGTCCTTGACCATCTCGGTCTCGGTGTAGGTATCGCCCCGCGGTGCCTCTGCCTCCTCCATGGTCGGATCATCGAGATCGAATTCCGGGTGCCGCTCGCGCCGCAAGGCGTCGATCCGCTTGTTGCGCGCGATGGTGTAGACCCAGGTGCTCAGCGCCGCTTTCTGCGGATCGAACTGATGCGCCCGGCGCCACACCGACAACAACACTTCCTGCGCCAGATCCTCGGCCGCATCGTTGCGCGCGCCGACCCGTCGCAGGTAGGCCGCGATGCGTGGGGCGTAGAAACCGTAGAGCCGCCCGAATGCGTCGCGATCACGGTCGACGGCCACCTTTTCGATGTCGTCGAGGAGTGCAAGATCGGCGGGCGACTTTGATCCGTTCATGCGCCCTTTGAACTGCACGGCAGCCTGTTGCGCAAGACGGACATCATGCCCATCGCCGCCGCCGGCCGCCATCATTCTCAGTGCAGCAGTGGTCATCATTCCCCGCAGCTCGATCTCGATGTACACCTACGAACGGCTGGCCGCAGCGGATCACCCCAGCAAGCCGTCCCGGGCATTTGTCGCTGCGGACGAGTCTTGTGCAAAGCCGGCCCACCAACCGTCCAACCAACGAGAGCAAGCCCCAGTTCAATGACCAAGCTTCCCCACGCCGACCTGCGCCGCGAGATCATCGCCACCTGTCTGAGGATGACCGCGCTCGGCATCAACCACGGCACGTCGGGCAATGTGAGCGCGCGCATCCCCGACGGCCTGCTGATCACGCCCTCGGGCATGGCCTACGACCAGATCGAGCCCGAGGACATCGTTCGGCTCGACCACGACGGCCATTACGAAGGCCGTCGCCTGCCGTCCACCGAGTGGCGCTTTCACTACGACATCATGCGCCACCGCCCGGACGTCGACGCGATCGTCCACAACCACGCCATGCACTGCACCGTGCTCGCCTGCCTGCGCATGGAGATCCCGGCCTTTCACTACATGGTCGCGGTCGGGGGCGGCGAGACGATCCGGGTCGCCCCTTATGCCCGGTTCGGCACGCAGGAGCTCTCGGACAACGCGCTCGCCGCCCTCGACGGGCGCCGCGCCTGCCTCTTGGCCAATCACGGCATGATCGCGCTCGGCACCGATCTCGAGAAGGCGCTCAACCTGGCGGTCGAGGTCGAAAACCTCGCGTCCTGCTATTGGCGCTGCCTGCAGGTGACCCGCCCGGCGATCTTGACCAGCGGCCAGATGGGCGAGGTGCTGGAGCGGATCGCCGCCTACGGCAAGCAGCCGGAAGAGCTGGGGCCCGATCAGACACCGGCCTTCGAGGCGCCGCGGCGACTGGCGTCCTGATCGCCGAGGGAAGCCGCGCCGGGTTTCACTCCTGGCTACCCTGGTTGCGCATGATGGCGACGATGCCGGCGCCGACCGCGAGCAGCAGCGCACTGCCGAGGCCGGTGGCGATGGCGGCAGTGAACCGGGATTTCGCCGCATCCCAGCCGCGCGCCAGCCGCACCGCCATGCGCACCCCTTCCTCGTCGTGCAGACCGAGGCGCAGGACGAGCTCGTCGATCGCCTTCTTCGCCGCTTCCTCGGCCGCCGTGCGCGCCACCCGCTCGAGCTCGCCGCGCATGTGATGCTTCTGCATCGCCATGTTCTGATGCAGGCTCTCGGTGTGCTGCAAAAGGACCCGCAGGATCGGCAGCCCGTCGCTCTTGTCGTGGGTATGCGC
>SLRI01000642.1 GCA_007131045.1 Rhodospirillales bacterium | reverse complement strand
TGCCGCGGCTCGTGGTCGACAGCAGCTACTATGCCGAGGTCGGCAAGGGCGCCCTCGAGCTGCGCCACAAGGAGTTCGTCCAGGAGCGCTACCAGAACGCCAACTGGCTGGCCAAGGCGCTCGACCAGCGCTCGCGCACCATCCTCAAGGTCGGCCAGGCCATCTTCGCCCGGCAGCGCGCGTTCCTGGCCGAGGGGCCGAAGGCGCTGCGGCCCTTGGTGCTGCGCGACATCGCCGCCGCCACCGGCCTGCACGAGAGCACGGTGAGCCGGGCGACCAACCAGAAGTACGCAGCGACCCCGCACGGCACCTTCCCGCTCAAGTACTTCTTCTCGACCGCGATCGCCGGCAAGGACGGCGGCGCCGATCACAGTGCCGAGGTCATCCGCCAGAAAATCAAGCTGATGATCCAAAAGGAGGACCCGCGCGCGGTGCTCTCGGACGACCAGATCGTCGGCCGGCTCGGCGAGGACGGCATCGTCATCGCCCGGCGCACCGTCGCCAAGTACCGCGAGGCGATGAGCATCGCCTCCTCGATGCAGCGGCGGCGCAGCAAGGCGATGGCGCGATGAGGCGATGCCTCGGGCATACCGGCAGTTCGCGCCATGCTGAAGCTTCGGTCATGAAGCCGCGGCATCGCTTGACAGGCGATGCGCGAGCGCGCAAACGGCCGCTGCGAAAATGTGCTGGCGCCGGCGAGGCAACCGCCGGCAGCGGTACCAAAAGGCGCGTTGGGCGAGCGACCACCGGCTGCATCCACCTGCGCCCGATCCGGCGGACCGGCCGTTCCGCATCCGCTTCTCGACGTGGCCGGCTGCTCGGCTTGACCGGCTTCTCTATGTGGCCGGCTTCTCTACGTGGCCCGCTTTTCGGCGTGGAAGGATCGTCATGATCGAACTCTCCGATGTCTTGAGCCCCGGTGCCGTGGTGCTCGACCTCAAGGCCTCGAGCAAGCGGCAGGTCTTGCGGGCGCTCGCCGAGCGGGTGGCCGAGGCGCATGCCCTGGACGCGCGACCGGTCCTCGAAGCCCTGCTCGAGCGCGAGAAGCTCGGCACCACGGGCATCGGCGATCGGCTGGCCATTCCGCATGCCAAGCTCGACGGGCTCGACCGCCTCGTCGGGGTCTTTGCCCGACTACAGACACCGGTCGACTTCGACGCTCTCGACGACGAGCCGGTCGATCTGGTCTTTCTCCTCCTGGCACCGACCGGAGCCGCGGCCGAGCACCTCAAGGCGCTCGCCCGGGTCGCCCGCATCTTTCGCGACGACGAGCTCTGCGAGGCGCTCAGGCAAGCGCCCAATCCGAGCGTCACCTACGATCTCTTGACCGGCCGCCGCGAGCCGCGCGCTGCCTGACCGTGCAGAACAGCGCCCGATGAAGGACCCGATCCCCGTTGGAGCACCAATTCCAGGTGGTGGCGCGGCCACTACCGATTCTCTGGCCGGCGACGCCGCACCGTCGCCCGTCGAGATTCGCCACGGCACCGCCGTCCGCTGGCACGCGCGGGGCATCCTGCTGCTCGGCCCTTCGGGCGCCGGCAAGAGCGATCTGGCGCTGCGCCTCGTCGAGCGCGGGGCGGTGCTGGTCGCCGACGATCTGGTCCGCATCGAGGCGCAGGGCCGCCGGCTCGTGGCCAGCGCTGCCGGCACGCCCGGGCTGATCGAGTTGCGCGGCCAGGGGATCTTCCGCCTGCCGACGCTGGCCACGACCATCCTCGATTTCGCGGTCGAGCTCGGCCGGGCCGGCGAGCGGCTGCCCGAGCCGCGAACCACGATCATCGCCGGCATCGGCCTGCCCACCTACCGCCTCGACCCCCGGGCCGCCTCGGCCACCGCCCGGCTCGCCATGCTCGCCACCGCGGAACGAGCCTATTGAGCCCGGCCGCGAGCCTCGCCCGGCGGGCAGGCCAGCGCCGCCTGGTGATCGTAACCGGCATGTCGGGGGCGGGTCGTACGAGCTGCTTGAAGATCCTCGAGGATCAGGGTTTCGAGGCGATCGACAACCTGCCGATCCCGCTGATCGAGCGATTCGTCCGGCTCGATCAGGGGCTCGAGCGCGATCTCGCGATCGGCCTGGACAGCCGGACCCGGGCGTTCGCCCCGGATCGGCTGGTCGCCCTGGTGGCCGAGCTCGCCCGGGCCAACCCCGCGGTCGACGTCTCCCTCCTCTTCTTCGACTGTGACGACGAGGCGCTGCAGCAGCGCTTCACCGAGACCCGGCGCCGCCACCCGCTCGCCGCCGACCGGCCGGTGCAGGACGGCATCGCCGCGGAGCGCGTGCTGCTGCGCCCGCTCCGGACCGCAGCGACGCTGGTGATCGACACGACACTCCTGACGCTGCCCGAGCTGAAGCGGCTGCTCACCGGCCATTTCGCGACGCCGGACAAGCATCCGGGGCTGATTGTGAGCTGCGTCTCGTTCGCCTATCGCAGCGGCCTGCCGCGCGAGGCCGATCTCGTCTTCGATGTCCGCTTTTTGGAGAATCCGCACTACGTCCCGGCGCTCAAGCCACTCACCGGGCTCGATCCAACGGTGCAGGCGCATATCGAGGCCGATCCCGGCTTTGCCGCCTTCGCCGCGACGCTCGAGGCGCTGCTGCTGCCGCTGCTGCCGCGCTTTCGGGCCGAGGGCAAGAGCTACCTGACCATCGCCGTCGGCTGCACCGGCGGCCAACACCGGTCGGTTTTCGTCACCGAGCGGTTGGCCAATGCTTTTCGCGCGGCCGGTTACGAGGTAAGCACGACGCATCGGGAACTGGCCGCGCGCGCCGCGACCTTGCCGGCGGCTGCCCAGAGCGATGCTGCGGAGACCGATGCTGCCGAGAATGCCCCGAACAGGCGAGGGTGACGGGGCCAGAATGACGGGGGCGACATGACACGTTCGACGGGTGGGAGCACTCCTTCGATCGGCCGCAGCGCCGGCCACCGCGGCAAGTTCGAAGGGCTGCGATGATCGGCCTCGTCCTCGTCACCCACGGCCGGCTGGCCGACGAGTTCGTCGCCGCCATGCAGCACGTGGTCGGCCCGCAAGAGCAGATCCGGGCGATCAGCATCGCTGCCGACGACGATATCGAGCAGCGCCGGCAGGACATCGTCGAGGCGGTCGAGGCCACCGACAGCGGCGAGGGTGTGATCATCCTCACCGACATGTTCGGCGGCACGCCGTCGAACCTCGCGATCTCGACCCTCGAGCGCCAGGGGATCGAGGTGATCGCCGGGGTCAACCTGCCGATGCTGATCAAGCTCGCAGGCGTGCGCGTCGAGGGCGGGCTCGATCGGGCCGTGGCCGAGGCCCAGGACGCCGGCAAGAAATACATCAACGTGGCGAGCAAGCTGCTCTCGCCGCAACGCGAGTGAGCCCCTTGGCCGGGCCCGCCGAACCGGACGAGCCGCGGCGCGCGGACGGCGCCGTCGCGCACGAGGCCCGTTGCACCATCGTCAACAGCCGCGGCCTGCACGCCCGCGCCGCCGCCAAGTTCGTTCGCCTCGCGGCCACGTTCGACGCCCTGGTGCTGGTCGAGCGGGACGGGGCAAAGGTGCCGGCGACCTCGATCCTCGGGCTGATGATGCTCGCCGCATCGCGCGGTGCCGAGCTCGAGATGACCGCCACCGGTGCCGAGGCCGAAGCGGCGCTTACCGCGCTCGTGGCCCTGGTCGAGCAGGGCTTCGACGAGACCGACTGATGCTTCATCGGCGCCGATAGAGAGACCAGGGAGGACGAGACCCATGCAACGCAGCGGCGGCAGGATCCTGATCGAGGAGCTCGTCCGGCACGGCATCCACCGGGTCTTCGGGGTGCCGGGCGAGAGCTATCTCGATGCCTTGGATTCCATGCACGGGCGCAACGACATCGACTTCGTCGTCTGCCGCCAGGAGGGTGGTGCCGCGATGATGGCCGAGGCCCAGGGCAAGCTGACGAACAAGCCCGGCGTCTGCTTCGTCACCCGCGGCCCGGGTGCGACCAACGCCAGTGCCGGCGTGCACATCGCGAGCCAGGACAGCACGCCGATGCTGCTGCTGATCGGCCAGATCGACAGCGGGGCCAGGGAGCGCGAGGCCTTCCAGGAGGTCGACTACCGGCAGATGTTCGGCGGCATGGCCAAGTGGGTGGCCGAGATCGAGGACGCCCGGCGGATCCCCGAATTCGTCCACCGCGCCATGCTGACCGCGACCTCGGGCCGGCCGGGCCCGGTCGTCCTGGCCCTGCCCGAGGACATGCTGACCAGCGTGGTCGAGACGGCGCCCGGCCGGCCCTACCAGCCGACCCGGAGCTGGCCCGACCCCAGTGCGGTCGAGACGGTGATGGCGCGGCTGGCGGCTGCCGAACGGCCGCTGGTGATCCTCGGCGGCGGCGGCTGGGACGCCCGGGGCATCGCCGACATCCGCCGCTTCGTCGAGACCAACGAGCTGCCGACGGCCGTGGTCTTTCGCCGCCAGGACTATCTGGACAACACCCACCCCTGCTATGTCGGCGACCTCGGCATCGGCCCCAACCCGGCGCTGGTCGAACGGCTGAACGAGGCCGATCTCTTGCTGGTCATCGGCGCCCGGCTCGGCGAGATGACGACCGGGGCCTACACGCTGATCGGCCTGCCGCAGCCGCGCCAGCCGATGATCCAGGTGCTCAACGGTGCCGAGGAGCTCGGCAGGGTCTACCAGCCCGAGCTCTCGATCCACTCGAGCCTGCCGGCGATGGCCGAGACGCTGGCGGCCCAGCCGGCGATCGAGAAGCGCCCGTGGGCTGCCTCGACCAGGGCCGGCCACGAAGCCTATCTCCGGCACATCGCGCCCTTGCCGATCCCGGGCGAGGTGCAGATGCCCGAGGTCATGGCCGCGCTGCGCCAGACCCTGCCGGCAAACGCCATCGTCACCAACGGCGCCGGCAACTACTCGGCCTGGTGCAACCGCTTCTACAGCTACCGCGACTTCCGCTCGCAGCTCGCCCCAACCTCGGGCTCGATGGGCTACGGCCTGCCGGCGGCGGTCGCCGCCAAGCTCGAGCACCCGGACCGTCCGGTCGTCTGCTTCGCCGGCGACGGCTGCTTCTTGATGACCGGCCAGGAACTGGCCACCGCGTGCCAGTACCGGCTGCCGATCGTCATTTTGGTCTTCAACAACAGCATGTACGGCACCATCCGCATGCACCAGGAGCGCGAGTACCCCAAGCGAGTGTTCGCGACGGCGCTGGAGAACCCGGATTTCGTCAAGCTCGCCCTGGCTCATGGGGCCAACGGCGCCCGGGTGACGACAACGGCCGAGTTCGCCCCGGCCTTCGCCGCAGCCCTCGAGGCCGACCGGCCGACGCTGATCGAGGTCGTCATGGATCCGGAGGCCATCACGCCGCGCCAGTCGCTCAGCCAAATCCGCGAGGCGGCGCTGGCGAGGAAGGGCGGCTGACGACCGCTCAGTTGAAGCGCTGCTCCAGCGCCTTGACCAACT
>SLRI01000134.1 GCA_007131045.1 Rhodospirillales bacterium | reverse complement strand
GGGACGGCAAACGCCTGATCAGGCATACTTCAACAAGCCGCTTCTCGCAGCGGCCTAACCCCGGCAGACGATCCACTTATCGAAGCGGCGAGCCTGTTCAGACAAACCGAGCCACCTCTGTTCCCCGCGCGAGCGGGGTAGTTCGCCGCCGTGCAGGCGGTTCCCCGCGCGAGCGGGGTAGTTCGCCGCCGTGCAGGCGGTCCCCGCGTCAGCGGGGTGGTTCGCCGCCGTGCAGGCGGTCCCCGCGTCAGCGGGGTGGTTCGCCGCCGTGCAGGCGGTTCCCCGCGCGAGCGGGGTAGTTCGCCGCCGTGCAGGCGGTTCCCCGCGCGAGCGGGGTAGTTCGCCGCCGTGCAGGCGGTTCCCCGCGCGAGCGGGGTGGTTCGCCGCCGTGCAGGCGGTCCCCGCGTCAGCGGGGTGGTTCGCCGCCGTGCAGGCGGTCCCCGCGTCAGCGGGGTGGTTCGCCGCCGTGCAGGCGGTCCCCGCGCGAGTGGGCGCGTCGGGCCGGCTCTCAAAAGCCGGCCCAATTTCGTTCTGCAGCAGGTCATGGCTGCTGATTTCCCTGAGAACTGACCCAGGCGTGGAGTGGGACCCTTACCTTTGGGCCGGACAGGGATCAGGCGCGGTTTGACCGCGAGCCTGGTGTTGTGCGCCTTGACCTGCTCGGGCTGAGATAGCCGGGTGCAAAAAGGCTGCAGAGGCCCCCACATGGGTATTTCGAAGCGGCCGGAAGCCGTCCGTGCCGGGGGTGCCGCTGGACGCCCCCCGAGATCATCGTCCGTGAGGTTGATGTGCTGGCAGCCGCAACGGCGCGGCAACCAAACGCGCGTAGCCGCACGTCGGCGCCACCCGGCTCGAGCTCACCCAGCAGCGAGTGCCGGGCATACGCCCACAGCCGATCGTCCAGCTCGACGAGCCGCTGCTTTCTGGGCCTCGGCCTTCTCACGATCAGCATCCTGTTTCAAATGCTGGCTGACCGCGGCTTACCCGCAGATCCTCGCAACCGTGCCTTCCGGTGGTGACCACGGGCGTCATCTGTCCGAGGGCGCGGCAGGCGCCAGACACTATCGGCTGACGGGCGCACCGCGTTCTCGAAACGACATCATCTTGATCGTGAGCCGCGGCACCGTGCCCGGCACCTTTCGAAGGTGTGAACATGTCCTCCAGCGTTGTCCTGCCCCACCTATCCGACGCCGAGATCATGGCGATCTGCGACGGTATGATGGATTATGCTCCAGTCAATGCCGTCATTGACGACTTCGACGGCCTTGAGTTTGAACTGGAGCTGGGTTTTGGCCGGCCGCACACCCGGCACGAGTTTGCCACCAACCTCGATTATGCCAACCAAGAAATTGATCTAGCCGGCAAGTACGGCGTCGACATCCGGGCGCTGATCCAGCGCGTCCTGATGTGGAACGATGCCGAGTTTGCCGGGGTGTTGAGGATGGTGGCCCTGTTCTGGGAACAGACTGGGCTGATCCGCAGTTGGGACGCGGTCCTGGCCGAGATCCGGGCCGAGCTTTCGCCGACGGCGCACGAGCGCATGCATTACAAACGCCGTATCCAGGACTTGGTCAATGAGATGATGTCGTAGATCTCCGCCGCAAGGCTATCGGGCCGTGCCGGCCGAACCGAACGATCGCTTGTGGCAGGCCGCCGAGACTCGGCGTCTCGGCGGCGGCGCCGCGCCTGATGGCTGCCTTGGGCATGCCGAAAACGACCGCGCTCTCTTCCGTCCTGGGTGATCGTCGGCCCGCCGGCTTGGCGCAGCTCGAGCAGGCCCTGGGCGCCGTTGTTGCCAGACCATCGATGATGATGCCGTTGGTTTGGCCGACACGATCGGCTGACCGAACCCCGGTCAACGCCGGAGAACGAGCTGGGCACAGCTCGGCCACCCGTCTCTACGACCGCCGCCGGTCGCGGCCGGAGGACAGCCCGACGTTCCGGGTGAAATACTGACCGCCGGCGCGGCCGGCTCGCGCACGACCAACGGCCGGAGCTCCGGTGATGGTCGGTCAAGCGGCGATCTGGTCGACTTCGGCGAGGGGGGCGGCCGCCGCGGCCGGCCTGTCGTGAGCCGCGACGGGCGTCGGCCGGAGGGCGGGGCGGATTTTGTGAGGCGCAAGCGCGTGCCTGAGCACGTCCAGTTGTTGCGCCTCGCTCGACAGCCGGACGATGTCGAGCAACGGCTTGCCGGCGCCGATTTCCTCCCGCTTCACGGCCACCATGTACCATCCCTCGTCCCGCGCTCGAGCTCGACCAGTGTCGAGATCGCCCAGTGACGGTAGCTGTTGCCCGGTCCCGCCGGGCGATAAGCGGCGGTGATGCCCGCGCGCCGTGCCTTGGTGATGCCGACCGCCTCGAGGCGGCGCTCGGCATCCTCGGCAATCTCGATGACGCTCGCCGCCTTGTCGACCGTGAAGGCTGCCGCCCGGCCGTTGATCGCGTCCAGGGCCGCCTGTATCGCCGTGGCATTGTCGCTGCAGACCTTGATCTTCATTCGTAACACTCCGGTAAAGTGACGGACCGGGCTTGGCCCGTCACTATAACGATATTGCACCGTGATTATTATCGACAAATCGAACGGCAAACATTTTTTCACAAACACTTGGAATGGCGGTTATAGAGCATCCGGGTACTGCCTCACGACAGACTCGGTCGTTGCGAAGCGTCGACTCGCAGAGTGACATCGGTGTCGCGTTCGCCCCTTTCGCAACCGGGACAAGGTCAAGCGGGCCGAGCGTCGCGACGGCACGTTCGCGCTCACGACCAACGACGACACCCTGTCGTGGTCGACATTTCACTTGGCTATAAGGCATGCGGATCATAACCGGATGAAGACGACCGGGCTCGAGGCCGTCCGATCTATCGAGCAGAACGACGAATGGTCGGTTCAAAAATCACGCTGCCTGTCCCTCGAGACCATCGCCCAGGCCGGCGATGCTGCCGCCGTCAGGCTCACCGACCTGACCGGCTGACCCACCACCGGCCGAAGCCGGAGAACCAGCTGCACACCGCCCAGCTACACCACGCCATGAGATGCGATCCCGGCGAACCTGAAACCGAAAAATCAGCAATAATGTTTCAGGCGCGCCGGCCCGCGGCACCCGGCCTTGTCCGGAAATGACGGGCGCGGAAGACACCTGTGAGTGCCGAGCGGCGCGCCTTTTTCGCCACCGCCGACAAAGCCCCGTGCCAGGTGCCCACGCTCCGTCTCGTGCTCGCCTGAACTTGTCAGCTGAGGTCGTATAGCGTGTAACGGGCTTCCGGCGGGCACATGTACGGCGCGTCGCGGTCCGGGCGATTAAAATTCGCCCCCACCAGCCAATCGAGCCACCGCCAGCCCTTGCCGGCTTGCGCCAAGCGACTCCGTTGCTGCACCAGCTCGGCCTGGGCGCTCAAGTACAGGGCTTTTTTTCGGTAGTCGTTTTTCATGCGCTCCATTTCCGAGGCCCGTTGTTCAATCAACCGACGATCGACAAAGCGATCGAGGAACGCATTGATTGCCGCCTTTGCTGCGTTCTCGGCCTCGATTTCGGCAGCGACAGCAGCCTCGGCGCTGGCAAGTGCCGTCTTCGCCGCATCAAGCGACGCCACGAGCCCCTCGAGCTTGATCCGGTTCGCCTGAACGCGCTCGAGCCTGGTCTCGGCGCTGCCGGCAGCGGCTTCGATGGCTCGTAGCTCTTGATGTAGCGCGTTGATCTCGCGCTCGTTCAGATCAGCCTCTTCGAGCGCGGCGATGGCTGCAAGAGTGTTGGTACTGTTGATCTCCTGAGCCCACTGCTCGAGCCGCTTGCGCATGCGGGGGCCTGCCGTCCAGACACGTCTTTGTTTATCCCACCGGGCCGAGGGAAAGGCGGCTTTGAAAGCGTCCTTGAGCTGGAACGGATAGATGACGTCGTAGCCGGCGTCGGTCTTGATGATGGCAACAACAGGCATGGAACCTCCAGAAGGTTGGGGACAAACGCTCCAGCCCGGACGCAGCCGCGGCTGGATAATGCTGACCTGGAGTCGGTCGACCGTGTCGGTTCCGTACCTCGAGCAGCCCGTCTGTCGCTGCTGGCGAGCCGGTTCAACCGGCCTTGGCGCCGTGTTCTCTACCTTGTCGGTGGCCGTCGACGCGTCGTCGCGGCCGTCGTGCTCGCTGAGTTTTTCGATCTGCTAGACCGCAGTTGGCGTCAAAGGCCGCCTCTGCGAAGGCGGCCTTTCTTCGCGCTGCCCGTTTGCGCTCCAAGTCCAGTCGACGCTACTGTTCGGCAATATTGCAGCTCGGAGAATTCGCGTTATGGGCGCAACGGATCGGGACCGGCTGGCCGGCCTTTTGACGTTCGGCTCGGAGATCCTGGCCGCGAAGGAGAAGATCACCTTCGCCATGGCCGACTACCAGGCTGGCGGCGTTTTTCGCGAAGAGCTGATCGGCAGGCTGCCAGGAATCGATCTTGGCGCAGCCGAAGATGGCAGCTGGCTGCGAGTTGGCCGCTTGCGCGAGACCGATCCGCCGGCGGCTCCGGAACTGTTCGACGGCTGGATCGCGAACCGGACCAACAATCCGGACCAGGTGCCAATCCTCAGCGAGTCTCGCGTCTTGGGCGACCAGGATCTCATCCTGACGCCGTTCGACGGTTTCAGCCACGAGGACATCCTGCAGCTGGCCGCCAACCGGCTAGGCCCCCGAGGCCGCCTCGTGTCGCGCCAGGAGATCGCCGACGGAGCCTCGATCGAGCCGGCCAACGACATGCTGTCGATCTACGGCTTCTGGGCGCTCTACACGCGGCCGCGATCCGAGAGCTATCGGCGGGACGATCTGCGCAAGATGGCCGCCGCGGTGGTTCGCACCGAGAGCGACGACGCGCTGCCGGCAGCGCTCCGCGGCTTCGTTCACGAAAGCCAAGACGTGGAGCCGGCCACCAATGACGAATTCGACTTGACCGGTCGGACCCTGGGTGGTGGCGCAGAACATGGCGCTAGGCGGGTTTGGCCGACCAGAGAAACGAGAGAGATCGATTCTTCGGCTCGGCCTGGCAGATCGGGTGAGTACTTCTTCCCCCTGCCTTACAACGAGGATCAGGCGAAGATCATCGATCGGCTCGAGCAGGACGGCGCGGTCGTGGTGACCGGACCGCCCGGGACCGGTAAATCGCACACCATCGCCAACGTCATCGCCCACTACATGGCGACCGGCAAACGGGTGCTGGTCACCGCCAAGACGGCCGAAGCGATCGCGGTAGTGCGTAAAAGCTGCCGGAGATCCTGCAGCCCCTGGCGATCGCCATCATTCATTCGGATCGTGAAGGGGCCCGGCAGCTGCAGGAAGCCGTGCAGACCCTAGAGTATCCGTCTTGGTCAAGCGGCTTTTGTCGTCCAGAGCCGATCGTCGCGCAGCAGCGCGTTGGCGAGGATGACGAGCTTGCGCATGACGGCGGTGATGGCGACCTTGGCGGGCTT
>SLRI01000599.1 GCA_007131045.1 Rhodospirillales bacterium | reverse complement strand
TCTCCTCGGGTGCGGCCCTCGCCGCGGCGCTCGAGATCGGCGCAAGGCCGGAGATGGCCGAAAAGACGATCGTCGCCGTCATCCCCTCCTTCGCCGAGCGCTACATCACGACAGCGCTGTTCGAGGGCGGCTGAGGTTTGCGGCTCGGTGAAAGCTCGGGGCCGCGTTAACCGAATTTTCAGCAATGGCTGCTAGAGAAGGTGGTGGGCGCGACAGGGATTGAACCTGTGACCCCTGCCGTGTGAAGGCAGTGCTCTCCCGCTGAGCTACGCGCCCTTGAATCCAGTTCGGCGATTAGGTCGAGGCGATGACGGTGTCAAGCACGGGATGTGGCGATGGCGTACTCAGGCGGAGAGCAACGAATCGAGCGCGCTGTCCAGCTCGGCGAAATCACTGATGATCCGGTCCGCACCGAGGCTCCGGGCGGGCTCGGCGCTGTAGCCGAAATCGACCAGGATGCAGGCGAGCCCGCAGCCACGGGCAGCATCGAGGTCGTTCTTGCTGTCGCCGACCATGACCGTGCTTTCGGCTGTCGCACCCATCCGCTCCAGCACCAGCCGGAGGTGGTCCGGGTGCGGCTTGCGCCGCACCACCGCATCGCCACCGACAACGGCCGAAAACCGTGGCATGAGGCCGAGCTCGGTCAGGATGAGCTCGGTCGGTCGCTGCGGCTTGTTGGTGCAGACGCCGAGCCGCGTGCCGGCGGCTGCCAATTTGTCGAGGGCGGCTGCCGCATTGGCGAACAGCCGGCTCTCGACGCACGGCGCGGCGTTGTAGATCTCGAGGAAGCGCCGATGCGCCGCCTCGAGCTCTTCCTCGCTCACCGCGCCGCGGCTCCAGGCCAGCGAGCGCTCGACCAGCTTTCTGGCCCCGTCGCCGATCATCCGCCGGACCTCGGCCGCCGACGGCACGGCCAGCTGGTCCTCACTCAGGAGCCGGGCCACCGCGGCATGCAGATCCGGCAGCGTGTCGACGAGTGTGCCGTCGAGATCGAAGATCACCGATTTTGCCGCCATCGATTCCTGCCATCGTCCGGGTTGAGTGCGGGCGGCATCTTGGATAGGTGAAGCCAGTTCGTCGAGCCTGTGCGTGCGCCGGTGTGACGTCGAGACTGTGAGCAGGATGAGAATGGGCCAATCTTCGAGCGTCGTGATCCTCGCCGCCGGCCGCGGCACCCGGATGAAGAACGATCGGCCGAAGGTGCTGCACGAGATGGCCGGCCGCACGCTGATCGGCCACGTCCTGGCCACCGCGCGGGCGCTCGGCCCCGAGAAGCTCGTGGTCGTGCTCGGCCGCGACATGGCGCCGGTGGCGGCCGAGATCGGCAGCCGCGCCCCCGAATCCGCGATCGTCGTTCAGGATCCGCCCATGGGCACCGGCCATGCGCTGCAGGTGGCGGCGCCCGAGCTGGCCGACCGAGGCGCCGTGCTCGTGCTCTACGGCGATACGCCGCTTCTGACCGAGGCGACGCTGCGCAGCCTGCTGGAGCGTCGGCAGGTGGCCGACGCGGCCGTGGCGGTGCTCGGCATGCGCCCGCCGGATCCCGGCGGCTACGGCCGCCTGCGCATGGGCGAGGCGGGCGAGCTGCTCGCCATCGTCGAGCACAAGCATTGCGATCCGGCACTGCTCGCCGAGGGTTTTTGCAATTCTGGGGTGATGGCGCTGGCCGGCGAGCGCGTCCCGGCGTTGCTGGGCGAGCTGGAGCGGCATCCCGGCAGCGAGGAGTACTACCTCACCGACGTGGTCGAGATCGCGCAACGCCACGGCTGGTCCTGCCGGGCGGTGGAGGCGAGCTGGATCGAGGGGCAGGGGGTGAACACCCAGGCCCAGCTGGCCGAGGTGGCAGCCCACTTCCAGAGCCGCCGCCGGGCCGAGCTGATGGCAGCGGGCGTGATCATGGAAGCGCCCGAGACCGTGTTTCTCGCGGCCGATACGGTGATCGGCCCGGGCGCCGTGATCGAGCCCTTCGTCGTTTTCGGTCCCGGGGTCCGCGTCGCCGCCGAAGCGGTGATCCACGGCCATTCGCATCTGGCCGGCGCCGAGGTCGGGCCGCGGGCCGAGATCGGCCCCTTCGCCCGGCTCCGGCCCGGCACGGTGATCGGCGAGCAGGCCAAGCTCGGCAATTTCGTCGAGGCCAAGAACACCACGCTGGGGCCCGGCGCCAAGGCCGGTCACCTCACCTATCTCGGCGATTGCGCGGTGGGCGCGGGGGCGAATATCGGCGCCGGGACGATCACCTGCAACTACGACGGCTTCAACAAGCACCGGACGGTGATCGGCGAGGGGGCGTTCATCGGCTCGAACACGGCGTTCGTCGCCCCGGTGACGGTCGGGGCCGATGCGATCGTCGGCGCCGGCAGCGTCGTGACCAGCGACGTGCCGGCCGAGGCGCTGGGCCTGACCCGGCCGCCGCAACGGACGCTGGACGGTGCCGCCCGTCGGTTGCGCGAGCGGCTCAGCCGGCAAAAATCCGGCGGCAAAGGCTGACGAAGGCCGGCGCGGGTGGTAAGTGTCGCGGTAGTGGAATGGACCGACGACCTCTGGGAGGACCGCGAATGCGGCGATTGACGGCACTCGGCGCGGCATTGCTCGTCTTTGTCACCCTCGGCAGCGCGGCCCTGGCGCAGGGCCTGGCGGACGTGCGGCTCGGCAACGAGGCGTTCCGGCAGGGCGACTACGAGGCTGCCGTGCGCCACTACACCGATGCCATCCGCTCGGGCGAGCTCGTCGGCGAGGCCCTGGCGATCACCTACAACAATCGCGGCGTCGCCCACGGCGAGGCCGGCGATTTCGACCCGGCGATCGCCGACTACAGCCAGGCCATGGCGCTGCGCCCCGGCGACGCCACCACCATCCGCAATCTGCGCGTCGCCCACGTCCGCCGGGGCGAGCTGCATTTCGCCTCCGGCGCCTATGACGAAGCGGTTGCCGACTTCAGCCGGGCGGTCGAGCTCGAGCCCGAGCATCATCTGGCGTATCAGCGGCGCGGCGAGCTCTATACCGAGCTCGGCCTGATCGACCTCGCCGTGAACGATCTCGAGCGGGCGATGCTGTTGAGCCCGGGCGATGCCGAGATCACCACCGCGCTCGAACGGGCGACGGCGCAACGCGAGCAGCTCGCCGCCGGACCCGCCGAGGCGCCGACGACGAGTGACGAGACAACGGGCGACGTGGCGACGGGCGACTCGGACCCGAGTGACCCGGCCCCGGGCGACGTGGCGGCGGCCGAGCCGACGCCGCCGGCGGTGCCGGACTTGCCCGCCCCGGCCGAAACGCCCGCCGCGGCCCTGTCGCCAGAGATGCCGCGCGACAGCGACCGAGCACCCGAGGCGGCGCCGGGCTCGGACGCCCCGGAAGTGGCCGCCGTGCCGACCCCGGCGCCGCGTGAAGCACCTGCCGATCCGGAGCCCGCAGCCGCCCCCCCTCCTGCCACTACGGAACCGGCCGCGCCGGAGGCGACGGAAGCCGCACCGCCGCCGGCCGAGACGACGACGGCGGCCGAAGGCGAGCCCTATCGGGTGGTCAGCGCCGTCAACTACCGGGCCGGGCCCGACAACGATGCACAGCGGCTCGGCACGGTCGATGCCGGGCGAATCGTTCGGGTGACGGGTGACACCCTGGGGTGGAAGCACGTGATCCTGCCGAACGGCGATCGCGGCTTCATCTACGGCAGCTGGCTGGAGCCTGCGGGCAACTGATCGGTAAAATCGCAGCGTGCAAAAAACTTTCCGCTTTGTACGGTTAAAGAAGATCGCCTAAACGAAATGTTAACCTCTGGGCTGCATGATCCGGCGGTCGGAGAGGGGCGTTTGACAGGCCCGAATTTCAACTCTCGGTAGATAGCCGAGCGCGAGAAAGGTGCATGATGCTCGATCGGTTGGCGGTCGTCCTGGTCATCCTGCTGCTCGGGGTCGGTGCACCCCCCGCCCACGCCAACAACAAATATGCTGCCGTCGTGATGGACTACGACACGGGTGAGATTATCCACTCGCGGCGGGCCGATGTTTCGCTGTTCCCGGCGTCCTTGACCAAGATGATGACGCTGATGATGCTGTTCGATGCGATCGAGCGGGGCGAACTCGCCATGGACAGCAAATTGCCGGTCTCGCGCCGTGCGGCTGACATGCCGGCCTCCAAGCTCGGCCTGCGCGCCGGATCGACCATAACGGTCTCGCAGGCGATCGAGGCAATGGCCGTGCGCTCGGCCAACGACGTGGCGACGGTGATCGCCGAGGCGCTCGGTGGCAGCGAAAGCAATTTCGGCGAGCTGATGACCAAGCGTGCCCGCACGCTCGGCATGCGCAACACCACCTTCAGAAACGCGTCGGGGTTGCCCAACAGTCAGCAAAAGAGCACGGCCCGCGACATGGCGTTGTTGTCGCAGCGTCTGATTCGTCACTACCAGAAATACTACCACTATTTCGCTCAGCAGAGCTTCACCTTCGCCGGACGAACCTATCGCAGCCACAACCGGCTGGTGCGCAGCTATCGCGGGATGGACGGGCTGAAGACCGGCTACACGCGCGCCTCCGGCTTCAATCTCGCCTCGAGTGCCGTGCGTGACGGGCGCCGGGTAATCGTCATCGTCTTCGGCGGGCGCAGCGCGCAGACCCGGGATGCCGAGGTGGTGCGGCTCATGGATCTCGGCTTCCAGCGGCTGCGCGAGCGCTTTGGCGTGCCGCTGATCGCGTTGCGGCCGCAGCCGAAGCCCGGAACCGGATTGCCGGCCGCGGCCCCCGACGTCGGCGTCGCCGCCGGACCGCCGGCGGCCGGCGAAGTGGTCGTGGCAGCGACGGCCTTGCCCGAGCCTCGGCCGGAATCGACCGAGATCGAGGTCGCAGCGACGCCGGCGAGCGTGTTCGATGCGCTGCCCGAGCCCGAGCGGGCGGCTATCCTAGAGGCTGCCGCCGAGGCGCCGACGCCGGCACCCAATCCGCGCGCCACCGAGATCGGCAGCGGCCTCGTTGCCGGCCCGGCCAAAGCCGCTGCGACCGGCGCCTATGCGGTGCAGGTCGGGGCCTTCCACGATCCGAACCAGGCCCGCCGGGCGGCCCACGCGGCGACCGATCTGCTGCCCGAGATCCTCCTCCTTGGCGACATCGACGTCAGCCCGCTGCAGGGCCGTCGGCAGATGGTCTACCGGGCCCGGGTGGCCGGCTTCGAGCGCGAGACCGCCAACCGCGCCTGCAACCTGCTGCAGGCCAAGCGCCACGAATGCCTGGTCGTGCGTACCGCTGTCGAGCGTGTGGCGAGCGGCACCAGCTGAGGCGCCGTGGCGCGCGCCGCTCCGCGCGGCGCCGCTGGCCGGACAGCCGACGCGCCCGGCAATCGAGGGTGCCAGTGGCCCTGGTCGTCAGGCGGCCTGCCGGCTCGGCGGGCGGCGGCGGAAGCCGATGGCTTCGGCGATGTGGATTTTCTTGATCAGGGTGGCGCCGTCGAGATCGGCGATGGTAC
>SLRI01000665.1 GCA_007131045.1 Rhodospirillales bacterium | reverse complement strand
TTCACCGGCGAGGCGGACCTCGTGGCCGGCCTGCCGCGCGCCGATTGGCGAGCACTGCCGGGCGGGGTGCGCCACGTCTTCACCCACCTCGCCCTCGAGCTGGTGCTGGTCGAGGGCCGCCCGGCGACGCCGATCGAGGGCGGCTTTTTCCATCACCCCGACCGCCTGGCCGAGCTCGCCCTGCCGACCCTGACCAAGAAGCTGCTGCGCCACGCCGGCATCGCCGTCTAGCGCTCGCCCTTCAACGCCAAAAGCCGCCGATAGAGCTCGGCCCGCGGCCGCCCGGTCTGCTCGGCGACGAGGGCGGCGGCCCGGCTGGCCCCATGCGCGGCCAGGGCCTCGCGCAGCAGGGCGTCCACCGCGTCCGCGTCGAGCAGATCCTGGCGATCGCCGGGCGGGCCGATGACCAGCACGACCTCGCCCTTCGGCGCCTCCCCGGCGAGCGCGGCGGCCAGCGCGTCGAGGCTGCCACGGCGCATCTCCTCGTGCAGCTTGGTGAGCTCACGGCCGATCGCCGCCGGCCGCGGGCCCAGGATCGCCGCAGCATCAGCGAGGCAGGCGGCCAGCCGATGCGGCGATTCGAACAGCACCAGGGTGGCCGGAATAGGCGCAATCTCGGCCAGCACCTTCTGCCGGGCACTGGCCTTGGCGGGCAAGAAGCCCTGAAAGAAGTAGCGGTCGGTCGGCAGGCCGGAGATCGCCAGCGCCATGATCCCGGCCGAGGGGCCGGGCACGGCGGAGACGTGGATGCCGGCCAGGGCCGCCTCCTTGACCAGCTTCATCCCCGGATCGGCGATCGCCGGCATGCCGGCATCGCTGATCAGGGCCAGCGTGGCACCCCGGGCCAGCTGCTCGAGCAGCCCGGGGCGGACACGGGCCGCGTTGTGCTCGTGATAGGGCAGAAGCTTCGCCTTGATGCCGAAATGGGCGAGCAGCCGGCCACTGTGCCGGGTATCCTCGCAGAGCACGCTGTCGGCCGCCGCCAGGACGGCGAGCGCCCGGGGCGCCATGTCGCCCAGGTTGCCGATCGGCGTGGCGACGAGATAGAGCCCCGACGCGAGTTTACTCGCCGCGGCTGCTCGCCTAAGTTCATTTGGGTCGGCGGTGTCCGACCCTGGTTCAATGTCCTGCCTTGGCGAGGTCAAGCGTGTCCCTTCATAAGCTCGCCGTTTTCGGCCTCGTGCTCTTCATGGCCGGCTGCGCCCAGCGTGCCGAACCGGTTTACCAGGAACCGGCGACGGTGCCAGCGCTGTCCGAGGAGGTGGTCGAGGCGGCGCCCACCGGACCGGTCAAGGTGGCGCTCTTGTTGCCGCTCTCCGGCAGTGCCGAGGCGGTCGGCCGCGACATGCTGCAAGCCGCGCAGATGGCGCTGTTCGATGTCGGGCGCACCGACATGGTGCTGCTGCCGCGCGACACCCAGGGCACGCCCGAAGGGGCTGCGGCGGCGGCACGCTCGGCGATCGACGCCGGGGCCGAGCTGATCCTCGGCCCGCTGTTCGCGAGTGCCACGGGTCCGGTCGCCCGAATCGCCGCCGAGCACGACCTCAAGGTGATCTCGTTCTCCAACGACGCCAGCGTCGCCGACGAGAATGTCTGGGTCCTGGGCTTTCGCCCCGAGGAGCAGGTCGCCCGGGTGATCGACTATGCCCGCCGGCAGGGGATGAGCCAGATCGGCGCCTTGGCCCCGGACAACGCCTACGGGCAGCGCGCGGTGAACGGCTTTCGTGAGGCGATGGGCGGCACTGTCGGCTTCGGCGGGGCCGCGTTCGGTGCCGTGGACCACGCCTTCTACCCGCCCGACGAGCGCGAGCTCGCCCGGGTCGTGCGCGAATTCACCGGCTACCGCGAGCCGCCCCGGGGGGCGCCCAGGGGCAGCGGCAACACCCGGAAGTTCGATGCCCTCTTGATCGCCGACGGCGGCGATCGGCTGCGCTCGGTGGGAGCCCTGCTGGCCTTCTACGACGTCGATCTCGCGAGCACCCGGCCGCTCGGCACCATGCTCTGGGAGGACGATCCGCGGCTCTTGTTCGAGGAGACCCTGCAGGGCGGCTGGTATGCCAGCGTCGCACCGGACAACGAGCGCCGCTTTCAGGGCCGCTTCGAGCGGACGTTCGGGCGCGACCCGGTGACCCTCGCCGGGCTCGCCTACGACGCCACCGCCTTGGCCGCCGTGGTCGCCAACACCGATCGCAGCTTCCCCACGGCCAGACTGGTCGATTCCTCGGGCTTCGTCGGCCGGGCCGGGATCTTCCGCCTGCGCGGCGACGGCACCACCGAGCACGGCCTCGCCATCGTCGAGATCGACAACGGCACCGCCCGGGTGATCGAGCCGGCGCCGGACAGCTTCCTGGTCGCCTTTCTCGGTGGCTGACCCGCCCGACGGGGCTTTGTGGACGATGCTGGGGACATCACTGGGAAAATAGGGCAAGGCACGGGGGTGGACAACCCTGGGGCGTCCATTTATAGGCTCTTTCTATCAAGAGTTTAGATTTGGCGATGGTCATGACGTCACCAGCCCCAGGCAGCCCCGTGCCGGCGCGTCCCGACGCTGCCGCCGCTTCGCCGCCCGAGCCGCCGACGGCCGCCCGACCGTCGCCCAGTTTTGCGGTAAGCATCTCCGGGTCCAGCCGATCCTCGGAATGGGCCGCCTCGGTCGTGGTCATGGACTCGCTGCGCTGCCAGCCGCAACTGCTGGTGAGCGGCGCGAATGATGGCGAGGTCGAGGAATCACTGCTGCAGAGCAGTCAGCGGCCGATCGTACGACTCCTGGTCGTCGAGGACGACGAGGAGGACTTCGAGGTCGTCGAATCCCTCCTCTCGCGGGCTCCCGAAACCCGATTCGAGGTGGTCTGGTCGACCAGCGTGGAAGCCGGTCTGCGCCGGCTCGCCGGCGAAAGCTTCGATGCCTGCCTGGTCGACCACGGCCTGCCCGGGCGCTCCGGCCTCGATTTCGTCGACATCGCCATCCGCCGCGGCTTCGACCGGCCGATCATCCTGATGAGCGACGCCGCCGACGAGGCGCTCGAATACAAAGCCATTCAGGCCGGCGTCGCCGATTTTCTCGACAAGGAGGAGTGCGACACCGGCAGGCTCGATCGCTGCATCCGCTTCGCCATCGCCCGCTGCCGCAACACCCGCAGACTCGACCCGCCGGCGGCGACCGACGCGCTCACCGGGCTCGCCAACCGCACCCTCTTCCTGGAGCGGCTGGAGAAGGCCCTCGAGTCCGCCCGGCGCACCCGCCTCGGTGCCGCCGTGCTGGCCGTCGACCTCGACGGCTTTCGCGGCGTCAACGAGCGGCTCGGCTTCGATGCCGGCGACCGGCTGTTGACCATCATCGCCGAGAGGCTCGGCCACCGGCTGCGGGAGAGCGACACCATCGCCAGGCTCAACGGCGACAGCTTCACCGTCCTGCTCGAGAACCTGCAGCGGCCCGAGGATGCGGCCCTGGTGGTGCAAAAGCTGATGCAGGTGATCGAGGCGCCGATGGCGCTCGCCGGCGAGGTTCTCCGGCTGAGCGCCAGCTTCGGGGTCAGCCTCTACCCGATCGACGCCAGCGAGCCCGACGAGATCATGCGCCTGGCCGATGCCGCGATGCATCGGGCCAAGGCCGCGGGCGGCCATGCCTGCCGCTTCCACGACGCCAACCTCTCGGCCGCCACCGGCCTGATCGCCCCGCTGCTCGGCCAGCGGATGGTCGAGCCCGCACCCAAGGGCGGCCTCGACCAGGCGCTCCAGGAAGGCCGCTTCGAGCTCTTCTTCCAGCCGCAGATCACGCTCCGCTCGCCGACCATGGGGCTGATCGCGCGGCCGCGGCTGCACGATCCAGAGCGCGGCATCCTCGGTCCCGATCGCTTCCTCGGCATGGTCGAGGAGCCGGGCTTTTTGGACCGGCTGATGCTCTGGATGGCGGAAGCCGGGGCCATCCAGCTCGCCGCCTGGCGGCAGACCGGCTGCCGGGTCGATCACCTGGCGATCCCGCTGCACACCACCAATGCGCTCGGCTGGCTGGAGCTCGCCGATCGCGGCATCGCCATTTTCGAGCGGCACGGGCTGGACCCTGCCTGCCTCGAGCTCGAGGTCGACGAGGCGCCGCTCTACCAGGACCTCGCGAGCCAGGCCGGCAACGTCGCCACGCTGCGGGGCAAGGGCTCGCGGCTGGCGATCCGCAGCTTCGGCCGGGAGATGGTCTCCCTGACCCTGTTGCGCGACTGCCCGGTCGACACCCTCAAGCTCGCCCAGAGCCTGCTCGACGGCGTTCCCGGCGACCGCCACCGCACCCTCTTCGCCGATGCCGTCATCCAGCTCGGCCGCCACCTGGGCCTGCGCCTGGTCGCCGAGGGCGTGCCCAGCAACAGCCAGCTCCAGCTGCTCAAGCGCGCCGGCTGCGACGCCGCCGAATGCACGATGAGCGACCCGGCAATGACCGCCGAGGAAACCCGCATCTGGCTCGCCCGCAACCAGAGACGCCGCGAGACGCTGCTCTAGGACGGCCGGAGCAGGACGCCGGCTCGGAGCGTCGGACCCCCGGGGGTCGCCTTGTTCCACCCGGGCTGCAGCTCTAATGAGCTGGCTGAGCTAGACATGAATGGAGGGCGTGATGCGCGAGGTCGGAGCGTTCGAGGCCAAGAACATCCTCGGCACGCTGCTCGATCTGGTGCAGCAGGGCGAGGAGGTCGTCATCACCCGACACGGCAAGCCCGTGGCGCGGTTGGTCCGGGAAAGAGAGCACAGCGATGCGCGGGACCGCGCCCGTCGAGCAGCCGAGACCATCGCCCGCCTCAGCCAGGGCGTCACGCTCGGCGGTCACTCGATCAAGTCGCTGATCGAGGAAGGTCGCCCTCGAGCCTAGTTCTCGACAGCTCGATGCGCCTCGCCTGGTGCTTCGAGGACGAGCGCACCCCGGCCGTGCTCGGCCTCATCGAGGGAAACGCCATCGTGCCGCGCCTCTGGCGCTCTAGCTGGTGCGGGTGTTGGCAGCGGGCAGCTCAGAATGCCTTCTTCAAACCCGCCTGCTTCAAAACTTCGTTTGCGGTGTGGCGCGACAGGATTTTTACCGGGACGGCAAAATAGCGATCCACAAGAGGGCTACACCAAATTTCATGCGAGCCCTTGCCTTGCCCGATGAAAATAGCAACCGTTCTGTCGCAGGATTTCACAAACTCTCTTGCGGAAATCTGCCACTAAGCCGCTTCTGCGCCCGCCTTCCCATTCGTCGCCACAAGCTGGAACGGCGCCGAATCACCATCAGCCATCCCGTTCAGCTCGAGAAGCTCAGGGATCAAAAGCTGCAAGTCGCGGAAAAGTTCGTCCAAGCTGGCAGCTTCCGCCGCAAGACCGGGCACGTCATTGCTGGCAGCGGCCCAAACGCCCGCTTCAGCATCCCACTGTGCCAGCACGCTCAGAGTGCGATCGGTAGCGATCATGTGCGTCTCGGGTTCCCCCTCCGTCACT
>SLRI01000614.1 GCA_007131045.1 Rhodospirillales bacterium | reverse complement strand
CGGATCGTGAATGTGGTGGTCTAGCCGAAAAGCGCTGGACCGGCGCGGGTTCGGCCGGGCGCTGGCCGGTTGCCTCCTGGTCTCGGGCTGCGGCTTTCGCCCCCTCTACGGCGGCCCCGAGGGCGCGGCGGTGGCCGAGGAGCTCGCCGCGATCGAGGTGCAGGCGCCGCTGACCCGGCTCGGCCGCATCCTGCAGAACCAGCTGATCGACGACCTCAACCCGGCCGGGCTGACGGTCGCCAAGCGCTACCGCCTCGACCTGCGCCTCCGCCAGAGCCGCCGGGCGCTGGCGATCCAGCTCGACGATACCGTCACCCGCTACGACCTGACCCTCGCCGCCTTCTTCACCCTGCGCGATCTCGACGGGCCAGGGCCGCGTGCTGCTGCCGACGATACCGAGCCCATGCTCCCCGAGATTCCCGAGCGGGCGGAGGCCGTGCCGCCGGCGCTGATCGATCCCGATCCGGGCATCGACGAGCTCGAGGACGCTGACCCCGCCCCCGGCACGGTCTTCCGCTCGGCGGTGCGGCGGGTCGCCAGCTACAACGTCATCCGCGAGCCCTTCGCCACGCTGATCGCCGAGCAGGACGCCGAGCGCCGCGCGGCGGTCGAGGTGAGCCGCGAGATCCGCACCCTGCTCACCATCTTCTTCGAGACTGCCGAAACATGAAGGTCGGGGCATGATCGTCAAGCCGCAGCAGGCGCAGGCCTTCTGCAGCCGGCCGGAGCCAGCGGTGGGCCTCGTGCTCCTTTATGGACCGGACCAGGGGCTGGTGGCCGAGCGGCGGCGGCAGCTGATCCAGGCCGTCCTGGACGCGCCCGACGACCCGTTCCGCCTGGCCGAGCTCGCCATGGACAGGCTGCAGCAGGCGCCGGGGCTGCTGCTCGAGGAAGCCCAGGCGATGTCGCTGATCGGCGGCCGCCGCGTGGTCGTCGTCCGCCAGGCGACCGATGGGCTCGCCAAGGTGCTGGGCGTGCTGCTCGGGATGGCCGGCCACGAAGCGCTGGTGATCGTCGAGGCCGGCGAGCTCGGCACCTCGTCTCCCCTCCGCCGGCTCGCCGAGAAGAGCAAGCAGGCGGCGGCGATCGCCTGCTACCGGGCCGACGGCCGCGGCCTCGATGCCGAATTGCGGGAGCTGCTGCGCGAGCATCGCCTCGGCATCGAAGCGGACGCCATGACCTTTCTGGCCGCCCATGTCGGCGCCAATCGCGAGCTGACCCGCAACGAAGTGGCCAAGCTCGCGCTCTACAAGGGCGAGGCCGAGGGGCGCATCACCCTCGCCGATGTCGAGGCCGTGGTCGGCAACAGCTCGGCGCTGGGCATCGATCGGCTGGTCTGGGCCGGGCTGGTCGGGCGGCCGGGCGATGCGGCGCGCGCCCTCGACCGGCTCTTGGGCGAGGGGCAGGCGCCGATCCGCCTGATCCGCGCCTTCGCTGCCATGCTGGTGCGGCTGTTGCCGCTGCGCGCCCGGATCGAGGCGGGCGAGCCGGCGGCGGCAGTGGTCGAGAGCATCCGGCCGCCGGTGCATTTCAGCCAGAAGCCGTCGATGCAGCGGGCGCTGGAGAGCTGGTCCACTGGAAGGCTCGAAACCGGCCTCGCCCTCGCGTTCGAGGCCGAGCTGCAGGCCAAGCGGGCGCAGTCGCCGGACCGCCTGCTGGTGCGCCGGCTGCTCTTGGACTTGCGCGCCAGCACCGAAATGCCTGGCATGGTCACTTAGCGGTGGTCGGATCGCGTCCGCGCGCTACACTCGATTAGAACGGCCATCAGGGACAGAGGGCGGGCCCCGGCTCATGACGCCCGCGGGAAGGCATCTTGCTCCGTTACGTCATTCACCGCATCTTTGTAATGATCCCCACGGTGATCGCCATCAGCGTGGTCACCTTCGTCATCATCAATCTGCCGCCGGGCGATTTCCTCTCCGCCCAGATCGGCGAGATGCAGGCGCGGGGCGAGGGCGTGCAGCTCGAGCGGATCGAATACCTGCGCGACCTCTACGGCCTCGATCGGCCGCTCTGGCAGCAGTATTTCCACTGGGTCTGGGGAATGCTGCACGGCGATCTCGGCTGGTCCTTCGAGTATGACATGCCGGTCACCACGGTGATCGGCGACAAGATTTTCCTCACCGTCGTCATCTCGCTCGCGACGGTGATCTTCACCTGGATCGTCGCCTTCCCGATCGCGATCTATTCCGCCACCCACAAATACAGTTGGGGCGACCACGGTCTCACGCTGCTGGGCTTTTTGGGCCTCGCCACGCCCAACTTCCTCCTCGCATTGGTGATGCTCTATTTCGCCAATGTCTGGTTCGGCACGACCATCGGCGGCCTGATGGAGCCGCAATACATCGATCAGCCGATGAGCTGGGACAAGTTCGTCTCGGTGCTGCAGCACTTGTGGATCCCGGTGATCATCATCGGCACCAGCGGCACCGCCGCGATGATCCGCCGGCTCCGCGCCAACCTCTTGGACGAGCTGCAGAAACCCTACTACGTCACCGCCAGGGCCAAGGGGCTGCCGCCGGGCCGGGCCCTGGTGAAGTATCCCTTGCGGATGTCCCTCAACCCGTTCATCGCCGATGTCGGCAACCTCCTCCCCGATCTGATCTCGGGCTCGGCGCTGGTCGCCGTCGTGCTCAGCCTGCCGACCACCGGGCCCGTCCTGGTCCGCGCCCTGCAGAGCCAGGACATGTACCTGGCCGGCAGCTTCTTGATGCTCGAATCCCTCCTGGTGGTGATCGGTGTGTTGATCTCCGATCTCCTGCTCGCCTGGCTCGATCCGCGCATCCGCTTCAGCGGCGGCAGCCGCTGATGGCCGGCGATCCGAAGCTGCCGCCGAGCGAGCACCGGCCGCCGCGCACGACCACCGAGCAGCCGCCGATACCCCATCGCGCGACGCCGCCCTCGATGCCCGAGCCGCGGCGGGGCGCGCACTGGGTCGACCCGGAACCCTTCGTGCCGCGGCGCGAGCAGGCGCTGACGGCCGAGCAGGAGCGCTACTTCACCGCCTCGCAGTGGCAGCTGATGTGGTGGCGATTCAAGCGCCACAAGGTGGCCATGGTCTCCATGTGGTTCCTGGCCTTCTGCTACTTCGTCGTCGTCTTCGCCGAGATGGTCGCGCCCTACAACCCGCACACTCGGGACTCCCAGCACATCTTCGCCCCGCCGCAGGGCATCAAGCTGTTCCACGAGGGCCGCCTGGTCGGGCCCTTCGTCTACGGCTATGCCATGGAGCTCGACATGCGCACCATGCGCCGGGTCTACCAACCGGACCCGGATCAGGTCTATCCGTTGCGCTTCCTCTGCCGCGGCGACAGCTACTGGTTCTGGGGGCAGGTGCAGCTCGACTTCCACTTCGTCTGCCCGGCCGTGGGCGGCACCTTCCACATCTGGGGGACCGACCGGCTCGGCCGCGACCTCTTTTCGCGCATCGTCTACGGGGCTCGGGTCTCCTTGACCGTGGGCCTCGTCGGCATCGCCATCAGCTTCGTCATGGGGCTGATCCTGGGCGGCATCTCCGGCTATTACGGCGGCTGGATCGACAGTGTCGTGCAGCGGATCATCGAGGTGATCCGCAGCTTCCCGATGATCCCGTTGTGGCTCGCCCTTTCGGCCGCCTTGCCGCCGACCTGGCCGCCGATCTGGGTCTATTTCGGCATCACGCTGATCCTCGGCCTGGTCGACTGGACCGGCCTCGCCCGCGCCGTCCGCTCGAAGATCCTGGCACTCCGCGAGGAGGAGTTCGCCCAGGCAGCGCAGCTGATGGGCGCCAAGCCGCAGCGGATCATCGGCCGCCACCTGATCCCCTCCTTCATGAGCCACCTGATCGCCTCGGCCACCCTCTCGATCCCCGGCATGATCCTCGGCGAAACGGCCCTCTCCTTCCTCGGCCTCGGCGTCAGGGCCCCCATGGTGAGCTGGGGCGTGCTCCTCAACGACGCACAGAATGTCAACGTCGTCGCCCTCTACCCCTGGCTGATGCTCCCCGTCGTCCCGGTCATCCTCGTCGTCCTCGCCTTCAACTTCCTCGGCGACGGCCTCAGGGACGCCGCCGACCCCTACAACTGATCGCCTGCCGTTCAGGATACGCCGACCCGCGCCTCGCCTGTTGGATGGGCAAAATACGAAAGTAAGCAAGGGGATGATGATCATCCCCTTGGACCCCTACGGTTTTTTGCGGCGGGGCGCCTTTGCGGCCGAGGCCCTCAGTCGGCAGCTGCGGTGAAGCGGGCGAGGTGGCTGCCGTCGGCGGCGTAGAGGTCGAGGTCACGGCCGAGCAGGCGGTAGCGGTCGGCAGCCTCGAGCGCCTGCAGCAGTGCCTGCTCCAGCTCCATGCCTTCGGGGCAGGCCATCATCGTGCTCGCCAGATGGCTGAAGCGGACCTGCTCGCCGTGGCTGGTGAAGCCGCCGAGCAGACGGTTGCAGCCGGCGAAGCCGGCGATCCGCAACCCGTCCGGCTCCAGGACGAGATAGGGCCGCCGCTGGTCCTCCTCGAGCTCGATCGCCGCGCCGCCGAGGCTGACCAGCTGCCATCGGGAGCCGCGCAGCTCGGCCGTGACAAAGGGCTCGGGGCAGGCCTCGCCCGGGTGCAGCTCGATGAAGCGCAACGGCTCCAGCGTCGGCACCAGCCCTTCTCCCTCCATCGGCGGCAACCGGGCGATGCGGCCGAAAAGCTCGGCCAGCACCGGCTCGCCGGGCTCGAGGTCGCTCGTCCGCTGCAGCTCGAGATAGGCCCGCTCGAGCGCGAGATTGTCGGCGACGAAGGCGACCGGCAGGCGGCGCCCGGTCAGGCACTCGTCGAATAGGGCGGCGTCGGCCATGTAGCGGTAGAGCCCCAACAGTTCGAGCTCGGGCTCGAGCAGCGCGACGTCGGCGCGCTCCAGCTCGTAAGGCAGCTCGGACTCGATCGGCTGCCCCTCACGGTCGAGCAGGCGCAGCCGCTGCGGGCTTTCGATCGCGAGCGGGATCGAAGTCTCGGGGCCGCCGACCAGGAGCAGGCTGCTGCCGTCCGAGCCCACCAGCCAGCGCCCGAGACTGTCGAAGACGTTGTCCGGCGCGCGATCGATATAGGTGCGGCGCAACTGGAAGCTGCCGTCCGCGAGAAGGTCGAGCTGCCAGTCGACGCCCGGCCCTGATGCGGCCGGCAGGGTGCCGATGAAGCTCGACGGCAAGGTCAACGGCGCCGAATCGGCGGCAGCAGCCGTATCTGCCGCGTCAACGGCAGCGGCGAGGCAGGCGAGGATGAAGAGCGCTTTGCGGTGCATGGCCGGCACAGCCCAATCTGGTATTGATCCCCCCAACCTGTCATCAGCTGCCCGCCGCCGGCAATCCTACACGAACTACCAATACCCAAGAGAACGGTGGGGCGTGGGGAGGCGCTGCCTCCCCACATCTTTCGAACCCTGTGACCGCTGTTCACGCCAGCTCGAAGCGGATGCCGTTCGGGTCGGTCAGGGTTCGACTCGG
>SLRI01000400.1 GCA_007131045.1 Rhodospirillales bacterium | reverse complement strand
GCTCTATTGCAGGTCGCAGCGACGCCCGCGGCAGCCCGCATCGGGTCAGCGTCAATGGAATGGGCATCAACGAGACGCCGCTACCGCCGCCACCTCCACCCCTGCCGGTGCCGCCGCACCCGCCGAACGGTCACCCGGTCTAGGCAACGACGCCGATCTTGAAACGGCTTCCCGATTCCCCCAACCGGAGTTCTCCGACCAGCGACCCTTCGGCCAATTGGGCGCGACCCGGGTCCGCCGCATCGTCGCCTGCGCCGCTCGTGACCGCGACCGATCACAGCCTGTCGACCACACGGCCGCCTGGGGCTAGAACGGTGAAGGCGTTAGCGTCACCCGCGCCCGCCGCGACACCACCGAAGCCGCCGGACCCCTGAGATGACCAGCGAGACCCGCTTCGAGCACGACCGAACGGCCAGACGATGAAGTTCGGCCCAACGCCAATCGACGACGCCCTAGGTGCTGTCCTCGCCCATACCGTCCGCCTCGACGGCGCCGACCTGAAGAAAGGCCGCACACTCGACGCCGGCGATCTCGCTATCTTGCGCGAAGCCGGCGTCACCGAGGTCCTGGCCGCGCGATTCCAACCGGGCGACGTGCCCGAGGACGAAGCCGCATCCCGCCTTGCTGCGGCCCTGAAGGCGCCCGGCATCCGTGTCGCCGACGCGTTTACCGGCAGAGCCAACCTCTTCGCCGAGCAGGCGGGCGTGCTCACCCTCGACCCCACCGCCATCGATGCCGTCAACCGGATCGACGAGGCGATCACCGTTGCCACCCTGCCCAACCACGCCGCCGTCGACGAAGGTCAGATGCTGGCGACGGTGAAGATCATCCCGTTCGCCGCCCCCGAAGCCGCCCTCGCTCGCGCCATCGACACGCTGAAGAGCCGCGCCCCCGTGCTCGAGCTCCACCCCTACCGCCCGCTCACCGCCCGGCTGATCCAGACAACGCTGCCCGGCACCAGCGCCAAGATGCTGGACAAGACCGTGCGGATCACCGAGCAGCGCATGCAGGCCATCGGCGGCGCATTGCTGGCCGAAACCCGCTGCCCGCACGACGCCGAGGCGCTGGCCGCCGAGATCACCGCGGTGATGCAGCACCACCCCGACCTCCTCCTGATCGCCGGCGCCTCGGCGATCACCGACCGCCGTGACGCCCTGCCCGCCGCCATCGAGAAGGCGCAAGGCCGGATCGAGCATTTCGGCATGCCGGTCGACCCCGGCAACCTCTTGCTGCTCGGCTGGCAGCGCGACACCCCGGTCCTCGGTCTTCCCGGCTGCGCGCGGTCGCCCAAGCTCAACGGCTTCGACTGGGTGCTGCAGCGCCTGGCAGCCGGCATCCCGGTCGACCGGGCGAGCATCATGGCCATGGGTGTGGGCGGCCTGTTGACCGAAATCCCGACCCGCCCCCAGCCCCGCACGAAAAAACGTCCACAGAAAGACCAGCCGCGGATCGCCGTCCTGGTCCTCGCCGCCGGCCAGTCGCGCCGCATGGGCAAGACCAACAAGCTCCTGGCCTCGGTCAACGGCAAGCCGCTGCTCCGCCACACGATCGAGGCCGCGCTGGCATCCAAGGCCGCCGATACGATCGTCGTCACCGGCCACGAACGGCAAGCCGTCGAAGCCCTGCTCGCGGGCACGGCCGTGCGCACCGCCCACAACCCCGACTACGCAGCGGGCCTGAGCACCTCCCTGAAGACCGGCATCGAAGCGCTGCCCCCCGGCACCGATGCCGCGATCGTCTGCCTCGGCGACATGCCCGAGATCGACAGCCGGCTCCTCGACCGGCTGATCGACGCCTTCGACCCCGCCCAGGGCCGCAGCATCGTCGTGCCCACCCACAACGGCAAACGCGGCAACCCGGTCCTCTGGGCCAGCGCCTACTTCCCTGCCATGGCCACCCTCGAAGGCGACGTCGGCGCCCGCCACCTCATCGGCCAGCACCCTGAAGCCGTGGTCGAGGTGCCGATGGAAACCTCGGCCACCCTCACCGACATCGACACCCCCGAGGCCCTGGACGCCTATCGCACCAGGCCCACCCGATGACTGCGGACCCGACCAGCACCAAACGCCGCGCCCGGCCGCGACCGCGAGGCCACGCCGACACCCGCCGAGGCAGCCGCCCACATCAGGCAGCGGTCGTCGAAGCCCCGGCAGAAGCCGCAGCAGCGGCGCCGCCCGACATCGCCATCCCCCGCCCTTTTCTAAACACTCCGCGCCATGTCTGCCCGATGAAAACAGGCTCGAAAAACCCCGCCCGCACCGACACGGCCCGTCCGCAAGGCCACGCCGACACCCGCCACCACGCCCGACGAAACCCGGCAGCGGCCGTCGAAGCCCCGACGGCAACTGCAACGGCGCCGCGCGACGGCGACATCTTCCGCTCCCCTCGGCGTCCAACGTGCAGGCCCTCGCCGAGAAAACCGCGCCCGACCAGCACCGCCCGTCCCGGCCGGAACATCCGCGAAACCGCCCATGGTACAGGCCGTCGCTGGAGCCGACGCCAGGTAACCGTGGTGCAGGTGGCCGAAGCTGCGGCAGCCACTCGCCTCGCCGTCGACACGACTGCAATTTGCCGAAGTCTCGACGCCGGCCGCTCGAGGCGGCCCGGGTGAAACCGGCCCCGATCAGTCCTATGTCCATCGGATGGCCCATCAGGTGGGGAATACCGGTGCACACTCTCCCTTCACCCGATCGTCGACGGCCGATCGGCAAAGCGCTTGCGCCGAGCGGGCGACGGCGTCCAGGTCGACATCCCGGCAGCTTTCGCCGTCCATCGCGGCAGTGCTGCGCCATGAAACCGAACGAGCCCGGCATCTTCCGTACCGACACGACAGGGCGTGCCGACATGCTCTGCGCCCGCTGGCTCGGCGGTCGGCAACGGCGAGCCCCGGCCGGGATGCGCCGGCGAGCGGTGGCCACCCGACTCGCCATCGCCTGCCTCGCCAAGGCCTCAGCCCACGGCCCCGCGCGCAGCGAAGCACCCCGATGAGCCCGGCCCCGCCCAGACCCGGCAAGGATCTGCGCCGGCACTTCCCGATCTTCCGGCACGCCCGAGAACCCTTCCACTTCCTCGACAACGCTGCCACCGGCCAGATCTGCGACGAGGCGGCCCAAGCCCTCCTCCATTTCGAAACCCGAGCCCGCGCCAACGTCAAACGCGGCGTCTATCGCCTGGCCGACCAGGCCACCGCTGCCTTCGACGCGGCCCGCGCCAGCATGGCCCGCTACCTCGGCGAAACCGAGAAGAACAACGTCGTCTTCACCTCGGGTGCGACGGCAGCGCTCAACATCGCAGCACACGGCCTCGCACGCCGCCTCGGCCCCGGCGACGAGATCCTGCTCACCACCCTCGAGCACCACTCCAACATCGTCCCCTGGCAGCTCACCGCCGAACGCCAGGGCGCCGTCATCAAGGCGATCCCCGTCACCGACGAAGGCCGCCTCGACCTCGACCACCTCGACCGGCTGGTCACCAACGAGACCCGGATCATCGCCACGACCCACGTCTCCAACGTCACCGGTGCCGTCACCGACCTCGGGCGGCTCCGCCGAGCCGCCGACGCGGTGGGTGCCGTCCTCGTCGTCGACGGTGCGCAACGAGCACCGCACGGCCCGATCGACATCGCCGCCACCGGCGCCGACCTCTACGCCTTCTCCGCCCACAAGATGTTCGCCGCCACCGGCGCCGGCGTCCTCTGGGGCAAGACGGAGCTCCTCGCCGACTTCGAGCCGCTCCTCGGCGGCGGCGAAATGATCAGGCAGGTCACCTTCGAAAAAACCACCTTCGCACCCCCTCCCCACCGCTTCGAAGCCGGCACCCCGCCGATCGGCGCCGTCCTCGCCATGGCAGCCGCCGCCGACTGGCTCGCCACCCTCGACTGGCGCGCCATCGCCGAGCACGAGCTCGGCCTCACAGCCCGCCTCCTCGACGGCCTGCAAACCCTCCCGGGCCTGCGCATCGTCGGGCCTTCGGGCCTGCAAGGGCGCTTCGGCGTCGTCTCCTTCGACATCGACGACATCCACGCCCACGACATCTGCCAGCTCACCGACCAGCTCGAGGGGGTGGCCCTGCGCGGCGGCCACCACTGCTGCCAACCGCTGATGCACCGCTTCGCCACCGACGCCACGGCACGCGCCAGCCTCGCCCCCTACAACGACACCGACGACATCGACGCCCTGATCCGCGGCCTCGACCAGACCATCCGAATGCTCACATGACCCAATCCCTCTACAACGAGGCCATCATCGAAGCCGGCAAGGACAAGACCCGCGCCGGCAGGCTTCCCAACCCCGACGCCACCGCCACCGCCGACAACCCGCTCTGCGGCGACCGCGTCACCATCGACCTCCGGGCCGAAAACGGCGCCATCACCGACCTTGCGCACACCACCCGCGGCTGCCTGCTCACCAAGGCCGCCGCCGCCCTCCTCGCCAGCCACGCCCGCGGCCGCCCGCTCGCTACGGCCCGGGCTTTGCAAGCCGCCGCCAGAGCCTACCTCGAAGGCGAGAGCAACGACCCACCGTTTCCCGAACTCGCCGTCATGGCCCCTGTCAAGACCGTGAAGAGCCGCCACGACTGTGTAACCATCGCCTTCGATGCCCTCGCCGACGCCGCAGCCAGCGTCCGAGCGGCAAAAGAAGGTGCTCAAGGAGAGGAATAGCGCCGATGAGTGAAAAAATCGTGAAGACCGACGCCGAATGGCGTGCCCAGCTGGAGCCTGAGCAATACCACGTTGCACGGCAGGCCGGCACCGAACGCCCCTTCGCCAACCGCTACCACGACAGCAAGACGCCGGGCACCTACCACTGCGTCTGCTGCGGCCAACCCCTGTTCTCGAGCACCACCAAATTCGACAGCGGCACCGGCTGGCCCTCTTTCTGGGCCCCGATCACGAAGGAAGCCGTCAGCGAAAAGACCGACAAAGGCTGGTTCATGACCCGAACCGAAGTCCTCTGCAGCAAATGCGACGCCCATCTCGGCCACGTCTTCAACGACGGCCCACCCCCCACCGGCCTCCGCTACTGCATGAACTCGGCAGCCCTGGATTTGCTGCCTGAAAAAGCTACCGAAGACAAACCAGCATAGGTAAAGCAGGCAGGGGAGGATGATCGATGCTTATCCCGTTGACTCAGGCGGCGCTAGATGTAGTGTGGCGATTGGCGGGTGCGCCCGGACGCTTGGAATCGAGGGGTTGAACGGCTCATGGCGCGGGGACGCTCGCTCGCCGAGTTTCAGCGTGCGTTTCCCGATGAGGCGAGTTGCGCGGCATTCCTGTTCGCGCGTCGCTGGCCCGATGGTTTCGCCTGCCCTGCCTGTGGCGAGGCTCGCGCTGTCGCGCTGAAGAGCCGCCCGCGCCTGCTGGAATGTCTCGACTGCGGGCGGCAGACCTCGATCACGGCGGGCACGGCGATGCACCGCTCCAAGCTGCCGCTGACGACGTGGTTTTGGGCCGCTCATTTGATGG
>SLRI01000266.1 GCA_007131045.1 Rhodospirillales bacterium | reverse complement strand
CTTCCTCCTGGGTGCGATCTTCGGCAAGCTGATCGAGGATTCCGGCTCGGCCGAGGTGCTGGCCAACAGCATCATCGAGCGGCTCGGCGACGACAAGGCGATCCTCGCCGTGGTGCTCGCCTGCGCGGTGATGACGTATGGCGGCGTCTCCCTCTTCGTCGTCGCGTTCGCCGTCTTTCCGATCGCCAATGCGCTGTTCAAGAAAGCCGATCTGCCCAAGCGGCTGATCCCGGGCACCATTGCGCTCGGTGCCTTCACCTTCACGATGAGCGCCTTGCCCGGCACACCCGCGATCCAAAACGCCATCCCGATGCCGTTCTTCGGCACGTCGGCCTTCGCCGCCCCCGGGCTCGGCATCATGACCGGGATCATCATGCTGGTCCTCGGCATGCTCTGGCTGCAGTACCGCTCACGGGCACTCGCCGCCGAGGGCTATGCCGGGACCGACGGCCCGCCCTTCGTGCCCAACAAGGAGCTGCGCGAGAAGAGTGCCGGCGAAGGCTTCGATCTCATGGAGGTGCCGGTCGAAACGCCGCCCAAGGATTTGCCCACCCCGCTGATCGCGGCCTTGCCGCTGATCCTCGTCATCGTCTTCAACTTCCTCTTCACCGGCGTCGTCATCCCGATGCTGGACACCGACTTCCTTGCCGAGCCGCTGTTCGGTGAGACCGACATCAGCCAGGTCCGCGGCCTCTGGTCGGTGATCGCGGCCCTGGTGATCTCGACCCTGATCCTGATCGCCCTCAACTGGCAGCGGCTGTCCGGCCTGAAGGGCTCCGTCGACAGCGGCGCCAACGCCTCGCTCCTGCCGATCTTCAACACCGCGAGCCTGGTCGGCTTCGGCGCGGTGATCGCCTCCATGACCGCCTTCGAGCTGATCCAGGAGAACGTCGTCCAGCTCGGCGGCGAGAACCCGCTGATCTCGCTCGCCGTCGGCGTCAGCCTGCTCTCGGCGATGACCGGCTCGGCCTCCGGCGGCATGTCGATCGCCCTTTCGACCATGGGCGACACCTACGTCGCCATGGGTGCTGCCGCCGGCATCGCCCCCGAGCTCCTCCACCGGGTCACCTCGGTCTCGGCCGGCGTGCTCGACATCCTGCCCCACAACGGCGCCGTGATCACGCTGCTCGCCATCTGCGGCCTGACCCACAAACAAGCCTATTTCGACATCGCCGTGGCCGGCATCGTCATGCCGCTCATCGCCCTCGTGGCCCTGATCTCTGTCGGCACGCTCTTCGGCAGCTTTTAGAAGACCGGGGAGGCAGCGCCTCCCCGCACCCCTCCGGTACTTTGCGCAGGCGGCTGTCTTGAGCGCAGAGGCAAAATAACGATGGGGCGTGGGGAAGATCATCTTCCCCACCTCTTGCCTCGCTTCTATAATCCCGACAACGAGCGCGCAGGGAGGCGATCATGACCGTCCAACGTTTCGCCGCCTTCTCCGATGGCCCGGTGGGCGGCAATCCGGCCGGGGTGCTCATTGCCCCGAGCCTGCCCGATGCCTCGGCCATGCAGGCGATCGCCCAAGAGGTCGGCTTCTCGGAGACCGCGTTCGCCGCGCCCGTAGGTGACCTCTGGCGGGTGCGCTACTTCTCGCCGGCGAGCGAGGTGGCGTTCTGCGGCCATGCGACCATCGCGCTCGGCGCCGCGCTGGCGCTGCGGCACGGCGACGGGGTTTTTCATCTGCAATTGAACGACGCCGCGATCACCGTCGAGGGCCGGCGCGAGGGCGATCGGGTCGCGGCCGCCCTGCAATCGCCGCCGACGCAGAGCGCATCGGCCGACCCGGACCTCTTGGCCGCCGCCCTGGCTCTCTTCGACTTGGCACCAGCCGATCTCGATCCGCGGATTCCGCCGGCCGCGATCCACGCCGGCGCCGACCACCTGCTGCTGGCGCTCGCCGATCGCGGCCGGCTGGCGCGCATGGCCTACGACCTGGAGCAGGGCCGGGCGTTGATGAGCGACGCGGGCTTGACCACCATCGCCCTCGTCCATGTCCGAGACCGGCAGCACTTCGACGCGCGCAACGCCTTCGCGTCGGGCGGCGTGCTCGAGGATCCGGCGACCGGGGCTGCGGCTGCCGCCTTCGCCGGCTATCTCCGCGATCTCGGCTGGCCGCACGGCGGTGCCATCGACATCACCCAGGGCGAGGACATGGGCATGCGCTCGCGCATCCGGGCGACGATCCCCGAAGCGCCAGGTAGCTCGATCAGAGTTTCGGGAACAGTGCGGTCGATGGCCTGAGGGCAGGCGAGGGGCCTTGATTGCTATTGTGTACTACCGGCACCAGCTGAGCCACGCTCTGTTAGGTCTGGCAAGCGGCGATCCGATCGGTTAGCCTTCTCCGGTAATCACATAGCAGCGGGGGAGGTTGATACCATGCTGAGAAGAACACTGCTCGGGGCTGCGGCGGCGGTCGCGGCGATGGGGCTCGGGCTGGCCACGGCCGAGGCCGCCTATCCGGAGCGCCCGATCACCATCATCGTGCCCTGGGGGGCCGGCGGCGGCACCGACGCCACCGCGCGGATCCTGGCATCGTTGATGGAACAGGAACTGGGCCAGCCGGTCAATGTCGTCAACCGCACCGGCGGCTCCGGCGTGGTCGGCCACAGCGCGATCGCCACGGCCGAGCCCGACGGCTACACGCTCGGCATCATCACGGTCGAGATCGGCATGATGCACTGGGCGGGGCTCACCGACCTCACCTACGAGGACTATACGCCCTTGGCCCTCTACAACGAGGACCCGGCCGGCGTGCAGGTCCGCGCCGATGCCGAGTGGGAGACGATCGACGAGCTGCTCGACTTCATCCGCGACAACCCCCCCGGCACGCTGACCGGATCGGGCACCGGGCAGGGCGGCATCTGGCATCTGGCGCTGGCCGGCATGCTGCAGGCCGCCGGCATGGAGCCGGACCGGGTGCCCTGGGTGCCGTCCGAGGGTGCCGCACCCGGGCTGCAGGACCTGGTCGCCGGTGGCGTCGACATCATCACCAGCTCGGTGCCGGAAGCGCAATCGCTGATCGATGCCGGCCGGGTCAAGAGCCTGGCCATCATGGCCGGCGAGCGGGCGCATGCCTTCCCCGAGGTGCCGGCCCTGCCGGAGATCGGGGTCGACTGGCGGCTCGGCGCCTGGCGTGGCGTCGGCGGCCCCGTGGGCCTGCCCGACGAGGTGGTCGACACGCTCACTCCACTGATCGAGCAGATCCATCAGATGGACGAATTCCGCGACTTCATGGAAGGCCGCGGCTTCGGCATGGTCTACCTCGGCCCCGACGCCTACCGCGAGTTCATGGCGGAAAGCAACGAGGCGCTCGGTGGCGTGATGCAGGAGCTCGGGCTCGCCCAGTAGCCGCGATCACCCGACCAGCGGACGAGGCCGCCGATGAAGTTCAACGACGCCATCCTGGGCCTCGTCGTGCTGCTCGGCGGCCTCGCCATCATCCTGCAGGCCCGGACCTTCCCGCCGACCTACGGCCAAGCCTACGGCCCGGACCTCTTTCCCACGATCATCGGCATCGGATTCGTCCTGTCCGGGATCGTCCTCGTGATCGGCGGCTGGCGCGAGCGGCAGGCCGTGGGCTGGGTCGACTTCCAGGGCGTGGGCCTGGGCCGGCTGGTCGATGCCGGCATAGTGCTGCTCTACATCATCGCCTTCATCTTCCTCGCCCCCAGGCTCGGCTTTCTGCTCACCGCCGGGATCGGCGCCTGGCTCTTGATGGTGCGCTTTCAGGAGGGCCGATGGCTGAGCTCGCTCCTGATCGCCGCCGCCGTCACGCTCGCCGCCGACTGGGCGTTCCGGGTGCTGCTGCTGGTGCCGCTGCCGCAGGGCTGGGTCCTGCCGCGGCTGCCGTGGTAGAGCAATGAGCGATACCCTGATCATCGCCTTCGGCCTGGTCTTCGACCCTTATGTCCTGGGCGTCATGCTGGCGGCCGGCGCCTTCGGCCTGTTCGTGGGAGCCATGCCCGGCCTGACCGCCACCCTGGCGGTGGCGCTCCTGGTCCCCATCACCTTCTTCATGGACCCTATCCCGGCCTTGGCCGCCATCGTGGCGACCACCGCCATGGCGATTTTCGCGGGCGACCTGCCCGGCGCCCTCTTGCGCATTCCGGGTACCCCGGCCTCGGCCGCCTATGTCGACGACACCCACAAATTGACGCTGCAGGGCAAGGCCAATCTCGGCCTCGGGACGGCCCTGGTCTGTGCGGTGATCGGCGGCCTGGTGGGTGCCTCGATCCTCGCCTTCACCGCACCGCTGCTGGCCGAGGTGGCGCTGCGCTTCTCCACCCAGGAATACTTCTGGCTCGCCACATTCGGCCTCACCTGCGCCGCCTTCGTCTCCACCGGCAAACCGGTCAAGGGCCTGGTCTCGCTGCTGCTCGGCCTCTTCATCGCGACCATCGGCATCGACATCATGGCGGGCCAGCCGCGCTTCACCTTCGGCTCGGTCGAGCTGATGGGCGGGGTCAGCTTCATCCCCGCGATGATCGGCATGTTCGCCATCTCCGAGGTGCTGCGCTGGGCCCTGGGCTCGACCGGCGGGCGGGACAAGACCAAGCCGGTCCGCCAGGCCACCGGCGCCGTCTTTACCGCCGTGCTGCCGATCGTCCGCCGCTACAAGATCGGCCTCGTGCGCGGCAGCCTCGGCGGCACCGCGATCGGCATCCTGCCCGGCGCCGGCGCCGACATCGCCGCCTGGGTGACCTACGCGATCTCCAAGAAATTCTCGAAGGAGCCCGAGAAATACGGCACCGGCCACACCGAGGGCCTGGTCGACGCGAGCTCGGCCAACAACGCATCCCTGGGCGGCGCCTGGGTCCCGGCCCTGGTCTTCGGCATCCCCGGCGATACCATCACCGCGATCGTCATCGGCATTCTCTACATGAAGGGCATGAACCCGGGGCCGATGGTCATGCTCAACCAGCCCGAGCTGCTCTATGCCGTGTTCATCGCCTTCTTCGTTGCCAACCTGATCCTCCTGCCGCTCGGCTATATCGCGATCAAGTCCTACGGGCAGATGCTCCGGGTGCCGCGCGAGGTCTTGATGCCGATCATCCTGATCTTGTGCATGGTCGGTGCCTTCGCCATCAACAACACCGTCTTCGGCGTCACCGTCATGCTGGTGCTCGGGATAATCGCCTTCATCATGGAGGAGAACGGCTTTCCGGTGGCCCCGGCCATTCTCGGCCTGGTGCTGGGCACGATGATCGAGCGCAACTTCATGCAGTCGATGATGAAGGCCGACGGCAATCTCTTGGCCTTCTTCGACCGGCCGATCGCGGCTACCTTGGGCGTGATCACCATCTCGATCTGGGTCCTGGTCGCCGCTGGCGCCATCCGCCGCTTCTGGCGCAACCGGCAGTCGGGCGCCCTTCCATCCTCAGCCGAATGAGACGACGATCATGAACCCTTATGCGACCTACCCGAGCCTCGCCGGCCGTTCGGTGCTGATCACCGGCGGTGGCTCCGG
>SLRI01000065.1 GCA_007131045.1 Rhodospirillales bacterium | reverse complement strand
GCGGCGATGGCGAGGCGGTCGAGTGGGTGCTCGTGATGCGGCGCTTTGCGGCGGATGCACGGCTCGACCACGTGGCCGGCCGGGGCGAACTGACGCCCGACCTCGTCGAGGAGCTGGCCCGTTCGATCGTGGCGTTTCACGCGGCGCTCGAGCCCCTGGACGCCGGCGGTGCGGCGGCGATGCGCGAGGTCGTGGACGGCAATGCCGTGGATTTGCGGCAGTCGGTGCCCGAGGTGTTCGCCGTGGCCGACATCGAAGCCCTGATCGAGGCGACCGCGGCCGAGCTCGATCGGCAGGCGGGGCTCTTGGACGAGCGTCGTCGCGCGGGCTTCGTCCGGCATTGCCACGGCGATCTGCATCTCGAGAACATCGTGCTCCAGGATGGCCGCCCGGTGCTGTTCGACTGCATCGAGTTCAACGACGCTTTCGCCCAGATCGACCTCCTCTACGACTTGGCGTTCCTGTTGATGGACCTGGTCGATCGCGGTTTCGCGGCCGAGGCCTGGGCCTTGCTGCAGGCCTACGGGGATCGGCGCGAGGACGATGCGGGCCAGGCGCTGCTGCCGTTCTTCGTCTCGGTCCGCGCTTCCGTCCGTGCCAAGGTCGAGGGCTTCGCCGGCCGGCGGCAGAAGGCCCGCGGCTATCTCGACCTCGCGCGCCGGGCGCTCGCGCCGGCGTCGCCTCTGCTGGTCGCCATCGGCGGGCGCTCGGGCACCGGCAAGTCGAGCGTCGCCCGTGCGCTGGCTCCCGAAATCGGGGCGATGCCGGGGGCGGTGCTGTTGCGCTCGGACGTCATCCGCAAGCGGCTGTTCGGCCGTGAGCCCGGGGAGAAACTGCCGCAGGAGGCCTACGACGAGGCGGTGTCGGCGCGCGTCTTCGAGCATCTGGCCGAGCGCGCCCTGACGCTGCTGCGGGCCGGGCGGACGGTGATCGCGGACGGTGTCTTCGGCGGACCCGAGCAGCGGGCGCGGATCGAGGCCGCGGCCACGACAGCCGGGGTGCCGTTCTCGGGCTTTTGGCTGGAGGCGCCGGAGGCCGTGCTGGAGGCCCGGGTCGGGGCGCGGCAGGGGGATGCGTCGGATGCCGATATCGCGGTGGTTCGCCAGCAGGCGGCGATGCAGACGGGCCGGATCAGCTGGGCTGCGATCGATGCGTCGGGTGGGGTGGACGAGGTGGCCCGGCGAATACTGCGCGGTCTCGATCGGACGAATACGGGTTGATCTTGGTCGGCGGACGCAACACCTGACCATCAGGGGTTCGACAGCCCCACCCGACGAGGTTCGAACGACGAGGATAGAGAGCAATGGCTCCCAAAGTTTCGCCAGACAAAGAGACGGCGCCCGAGGTTTCGCCGGAGGATGCCCGCCAGGGGCGCAAGGTCGGGCATATGCGCTACGTGCTGGCCATTTCGACCATATCGGCCGCCGTCATCCTGCTCGGGCTCTTCTTCTACTGGAGCTGAGGCCGGTGTGCGGGCGATTCGCGCTCTACCTGCAGGCCGGGGCTTTCGCCGATATCTTCGATTGTCCGCCGCCGGACGACTTGCCGCAGCGCTACAACATCGTGCCCGACGGCGACATCGTGGTGATCCGGGCGGGCGAGCGTTGTCGCCGTGCCGGCCGCTTGCGCTGGGGGTTGCTGCCGCCATGGGCCGAAGCGCCGGACGACCGCGGCCGGCAGATCAATGCGCGCAGCGAAACCGTTTTCGAGAAGCCCAGCTTCAAGTCCGCGGCGTTGCGTCATCGCTGCCTGATCCCGGCCTCGGGCTTCTACGAGTGGCAGAAGGATGGGGGGCAGAGCCGGCCCTACTTCATCCATCGCCTCGACGGCCAGCCGATCGCCATGGCCGGCATCTGGCGGGAAAGCCGGTTCGCAGATGCCAGTATCGCGACTTGTGCCATCCTGACCATGGACGCCTACCCGTCGATCGCGGGCATCCATCACCGGATGCCGGTGATGCTGGATCCCGAAGCCTGGGATGCCTGGCTCGATCCGGGCCTGCGCGATCCGGCCGCGCTGCGGCGGGCATTGCGGCCGTTGCCGGAGACCCGGATCGGCGCGCACGAGGTGAGCCGGGCGGTCAACAGCCCGACTAACGATCGGGCCGAGCTGGTCGAGCCCGCGAACGAACGGCCGGCGCCCACCGCCGAGCCGCAGCAGGGCGTGCTATTCTGAGGCGTCGTCGAGGAGTGAATCGATCGACGGCTCGGGCAGCATGGCGCCGCGCTTGCGCGCCAGCATCAGCCCGTCGCCGATCGGCAGCAGGACCGGGGTGACCCGGCGATCGGTATGGATCGTTCGGGTCAGGTTGCGCAGCGTCTCGGTCTGCCGTGACCGGTCGTTCGGATCGGCCACCGCTCCCTTCCAGAGCATGTTGTCGAGGGCGACGAGCCCGCCGGGCTTCAAGAGGTCGAGGGCGGCCTCGTAGTAGTCCGGATAGCGCTTCTTCTCGGCGTCGATATAGACCAGATCGAAGCTCTGCGCCGCACCTTCGCCGAACAGCTGCTCGATGCTCTCCATGGCGAGACCGAGGCGAAGCTCGATGCGCTCGGCGACCCCGGCTTTTTGCCAGTGCGCCTGGCCTATCCGGGTCCACTCGTCGTTGACGTCGAGCGTGACGATTTGCCCCGCGGGCGGCAGCGCTGTTGCCATGGCCAGCGTGCCGTAGCCGGTGAAGCAGCCGATCTCGAGGATCCGCTCGGCTCCGGTGAGCTCGATGATCAGCGCCAGAAGCTGCATCTGCAGCGTCGAGCTTCGCATGTTGGCGTCGGGCAGCCGGTCGGTCGCTTCGCGCAGCTCGGCCAGCACCGGATGCTCGCGGCCGCCGAAGGTATCGAGCCAGCCCTGAAGTGCCGCATCGAGGGCGAGCGTGCGCGGGCTCATCGGCGGCGCTCCATCGGGCTAGGCCCTCTTGCGCTGGGCGAGCTCGGTCGCGGCCGCCAGGACCTCCTCGATATGGCCCGGCACCTTGACCTGGCGCCAGGCCCGGGCGATCCGGCCCTCGGCATCCACCAGGAAGGTCGAGCGGTCGATGCCCATGTACTTCTTGCCGTACATGCTCTTTTCGACCCATGCACCCAGCGCCTCGACCAGCTGCCCCTCGGTGTCGGAAGCGAGCGTCAGGTCGAGGTCGTATTTCTTCTTGAACTTGTCGTGGCTGGCGGTGTCGTCCTTGGAGAGGCCGATGATCTCGACCCCGGCTCTGTCGAAATCGGCCTTCTTCTCGGTGAAGCCCTGCGCCTCCTTGGTGCAGCCCGAGGTGTCGTCCTTGGGGTAGAGGTAGAGCACGTAGGGCTTGCCCTTCAGCGTTTCGCTGGAGATCGACCCGCCGCCGTCGGTCGGCAGATTGAAGTTCGGCATCGGATCACCCTGGTCGAGCTCGCTCATCGCGCGTTTCCCCTGTTGTCGTTGTTCTGTGCCGTGCCCTCGGGTGGGCAGAGCTCGTCGAAATACTGGGCGACCAGGGTCTCGCTTTCAACGAGCAACCCATGGATCGCATCGAAGTGTGCTACCGGCACGCCCAGGGCCAGCTGGCGGTTGGCGGCACGGACCAGCGCTTCCTTCAGGCCGGCCGGCGCCTTGCCCGGATGGAAGCTGCGCGTCGTGCTGGAAAGGCGCAGCACGGCCTGCAGCGCGTGCAGGAGATCGAGCGCCTGCAGCAGGCGCCGGCCACGGCCCTCGTCGAGCAGCTCCGCCCCGATCGCCCGCTCGAGCACCGAGCGCGTGTCGGTGGTGCGAAGCGCGGCATGCTCGGGCCCGTGGCGCAGCACCAGGAACTGGGCCATGAACTCGAGCTCGACCAGCCCGCCCCGGCAGTGCTTGAGGTTCCAGGGGTCGTCGTTGCCGTGCTCCTTGAAGATGCGAAAGCGCATCGCGCGAACCTCGGCCTGGAGCTTTTCGGGCTCGGTCGGCCGGGAGAGCACCTCGTCGATCGCGGCCGTGACCGCTTGGCTGAGCGACGCATCGCCGGCGACGACGCGGGCGCGGGTGAGCGATTGCCGCTCCCAGACCGCCGCTGTCGTCTCGTGGTATTTCTTGAAGTTGTCGAGCGAGGTCGCGACCGGGCCCACGTTCCCCGACGGCCTGAGCCGGGTGTCGATCTCGTAGAGCCGGCCCTCCGCGGTCTGGGCACTGATCGCGCTGACCAGGCGCTGGCCGAGCCGCGCATAGTAGGTGGTGGCCGCCAAGGGCTTGGCGCCGTCGGACTGGGCATCCTCGGGCGCGTCGTAGACGAACACCAGGTCGAGGTCGGAGCCGAGGCTGAGCTCGCGCGAGCCGAGCTTGCCCATGCCGATCACCACGAAGCTGCCGCCCGGCACCCGGCCGTGCTGCTCCTCCAGCCATTTCGCCGCCTCGGGCAGCAGGGTGCGGAGGATCAACTCGGCGATACCGGTCAAGGCGCGGCTGGCGCTGGTCGCATCGGCAAAGCCCAGGAGCACGTGCAGGCCTGCCTGGAACTGCCGGCCCTGGGCCCAGCGGCGGCAGATGTCGAGCAGGGTCTCGAGGTGCCGGGCGTCCTTGCGGAGCAGCTGGAACTCGGCCTCGAGGGCGGCCTCGTCGGGCAGCGGCTCGAAGAAGTCGGGGGCGAGCATCGCATCGAACAAGGCCACGTTGCCGGCCAGCACCTCGGCGAGCCTGGGGGCCGAGCCCATCAGATCGCCGAGCAGGCCCAGAAGATTGGGATTGGCGCGGATCAGCGAGAAGAACTGCACGCCCGCCGGCAGGCCCGAGAGCAGGGCGTCGAACAGCCGAAACGCCTCGTCGACGTCGGCCTGGCGCTCGAGCGCCTTGAGGATGCCGGGGGTCAGCTCGGTCAGTATCTCGCGCGCCCGGGTGCTGCGGGTGGCGCGGATATGGCCGTGATGCCACTGGCGGATCCGGGTGGAGGCTGCGGCCGGGTCCAAGAACCCCATGTCCTTCAGGGTCTCGAGCGTGCCGGGGTCGTCCTCGGTGCCGGTGAAGACGAGCTGCTTGCCGGCCCCGAGATCGGGCTCGGCCTCGAACAGCTCGGCATAGTGCTGCTCGACCTGCTGCAGTGTCCGGGTCAGCGCCTCACCGAGTGCTTTTGCATCGGCAAAGCCGGCGAAGCGGGCGAACTGGGCGAGCTCCTGGTCGCGGGTCGGCAGTGCCTGGGTCTGCTTGTCGGCGACCATCTGCAGGCGATGCTCGAGGCCGCGCAGGAAGCGGTAGGCGCGGGCCAGCTCCTCGGCCGCGGCGGCATCGACCCAGCGGCCCTCGACCAGGCTCCGGAGGGTCACGAGCGTGCGCCGATCGCGCAGCTCGGGGTGGCGGCCGCCGAGGATCAGCTGCTGGGTCTGGACGAAGAACTCGATCTCGCGGATGCCGCCCCGGCCGACCTTGAGGTCGTGGCCCCTGAACGCGATGGTGCCGAAGCCGCGATGCGCGTTGATCTGCCGCTTGATCGAGTGGATGTCGCGGATCGCCGCATAGTCGAGATGGCGGCGCCAAACGAAGGGTGCGAGGCGGCGGAGAAAG
>SLRI01000431.1 GCA_007131045.1 Rhodospirillales bacterium | reverse complement strand
GGAACCAGACCCGCCGCGGCGGCAGGCTCGAGCGGCTGTCGGTGGCGGTCCAGGTCGACGGCAACTACCGCACGGGCGAGGCGGGCGAGGTGGTGTTCGAGCCGCTGCCCGCTGCCGATCTCGCCGAGCTCGAGGATCTCGTCCGCAGTGCGGTCGGCCTCGACGATGCGCGGGGTGACACGCTCTCGATCGTCAGCCGCCGGCTCGCCGCACCCGAGCCCATGGCCGGGGCACCCGAAGCCCTCTTCGGCCTCGAGCGGCAGGACTGGCTGCGGATCGGCGAGATCGCCGGGCTGCTCTTGATGGCGCTTTTGGTGCTGGTGATGGGTGTGCGCCCGCTGATGAAGCGGCTCGCCCGGGCCGACGAGGCGGCAGCGGCAGCCGGTGGCCCGCGCCTCCTGGCGGCGCCCGACGGCAAGCAGCTCCTGGTCCATTTGCCGGGCGGCAAGACCATCAAGATCGACGAGAACGGCAAGCCGTTCGTGGTCGGGCCGGACGGCGAGCCGCTGCCCGAGCCCGAGATGCCCGAGGAGGAGCGGATCAGCCTCAAGCAGATCGAGGGCAGCGTGAGCGCCTCGATGCTCGTCGAGATGTCGGAGCTCGTGAAGAACCGGCCGGAGGACGCGATCCGCGTCATTCGTACCTGGCTGCATCAGAACTAGGAACCAGCGACCATGGCCATGCCAGCGCCACCGATGCTGCAATTCGACAGGCTCACCGGCAGCGAAAAGGCCGCGATCCTGATGCTCGCCGTGGGCGAGGAGGATGCCGCCACTCTCTTTGCCCGGCTGGAGATCGACGAAGTCAAGGAGCTGTCGCAGACGATGTCGCTGCTCGGCCGGGTCGGCTCCGACGTGGTCGAGAAGATCATCGGCGACTTCGCCGAGCGGCTGTCGCAGGCGGGCGGCGTCGTCGGCAGCTTCGACACCACCGAGCGTCTGCTGCAGCGCTTCATGGACGCCGAGCGGGTCGAAGGCATCATGGAGGAAATTCGCGGCCCCGCCGGCCGCACCGTCTGGGACAAGCTCGGCAACGTCAACGAGGCGGTGCTCGCCTCCTATCTGAAGAACGAGTACCCGCAGACCGTGGCGGTCGTGCTCTCGCGCATCGAGCCGGCGCACGCCGCCCGGGTCCTGACCCACCTTCCCGACGACTTCTCGGTCGAGGTGGTGATGCGCATGCTGCGCATGGAGGTGGTGCAGAAGGACATCCTGCAGGATGTCGAGCGCACGCTCCGCGCCGAGTTCATGAGCAATCTCGCCCGCACCAGCCGCCGCGACAATCACGAGGTGATGGCCGAGATCTTCAACTATTTCGACCGCACCACCGAGGCCCGGTTCGTGGCCTCGCTCGAGGAGCGCAACAAGGAAGCCGCCGACAAGATCAAGGCCTTGATGTTCACCTTCGAGGACCTCCTCAAGCTCGACAGCTCGGGCATCCAGACGTTGATCAGGAACGCCGGCAACGATCGCATCTCGGTGGCGCTCAAGGGGGCCTCCGAGCAGCTCAAGGAGCTCTTCTTCGCCAACATGTCCGAGCGTGGTGCCAAGATCCTCCGCGAGGACATGAGCGCCATGGGCCCGGTCCGCTTGCGCGACGTCGACGAGGCGCAGCAGTTCATGGTCAACATGACCAAGGAGCTCGCGGCCTCGGGCGAGATCTTCCTCGCCGACAACAAAGACGACGAGCTGATCTATTGATGGCCGGGACAACCACACCAGACGGCATGCCGCCGGGCCCCCGGGGCGCGAGCCCATGGGACGCCGGCCGGGCATCGCTCGGCAGCGGCCGGCCCGGCAACCCCTGGCACCTGGTGCAGGAGCCCGGGGCCGCGGCGGAACCGGCAGCGGCCGCGCCCGAGCCGGCGCCCGAGCCCGCCGCCCCTGCACCCCTCTCGTTCGACGAGGCCGATCTCGCCCGCGCCTGCGCCGGCATCGCCACGACGGTTCGGGCCGAGGCGGAAGCGGCGGCTGCGCTGCGCGACGAGCGCCGCATCGCCGATGCGCTCGACGCTGTAGCTCGGACGATGGACGGTGCCGACGCGGTCTTGGCCGAACGGCGACGGCAGTTTCGCGAGGCCGCCGCCACGCTCGCGGCCGCCGCCACCGAGGCCGTGACCCCGGGGCCCACGGCCAAGCTCGCGGCCCGCCTCGCCGATGCCCTGGCCGCCGATTTTCTCCGTCGTTTCGCCACCGATCTGGCGCTCACCGTCGAGGTCCGCGCGGAGATCGCCGATGCGCTGGCGGCCCGGCTCGCCGCCTCGCCCGTGGTCGAGGCCCGGATCGGCCGGGTGGCAGTCGAGGCGGCAGCCGACCTCGGCCCGGGCGAGGCGCGGCTGGTCTGGGCGGACGGTGCCGCCGAGTGGTCCGTCCAGCGGCTGCACGACGATGCCGCAGCCCTCGTCCGCCGGCTCGTCGAGCCCGCGAATCCCTCCCCGAACAAAGAGCGCGAGGAAACATGAGCGAAGAAACGCCGACTGCCGCAGCGGCGCCGCAGCCGCCCAAGGCGGCCACCGCCGTGGCCGAGACCGAGCCCGCAGCGGACCGCACCGCGGGCGATCGGCTGAGTGCGATCTACGACATCCCGGTGCAGCTCGCGGCGGTGCTCGGCAAGACCACGATGCCGGTCAACCAGCTGTTGCGGCTCGGCCGCGGCGCGGTGGTCGAGCTCGACCGCAAGGTGGGCGAGCCGATCGACATCTACGTCAACAACCGGCTGGTGGCCCGCGGCGAGGTGCTGATCGTCGACGACCACCTCGGCATCACGATGACCGAGATCATCAAGAGCGACAGCTGATGGCGCGAAGCGTGGCCGATCGACGGAGCCGCAAACGGGCGCCGCCCGGCGCGGGCCGGGCGGCGATGCTGCTGCAACGGCTCGATCCGGCCGGCATGATAGGCCTGGTTGCGGCCTTCGCGGTGATCGGCTCGGCTGTCGCGAGCGGTGCCGGGGCCGAGCGCTTTCTCGACCTGCCGTCCTTTTTGATCGTCGTCGGCGGCACTTTCGCCGTGACCCTCGCCAGCTTCTCGCTCGAGGACTTCGCCCGCCTGCCCCGGGTCATGGCAGCCGCCTTGTCGCCGACCCCGCCACCGCGGCTGAGGGCCGTCGCCGACGACGCGCTCGAGCTCGCGAGCGCCGTCCGCCAGGCGAGCGTCGCCGTGTTGGAGGAGCGGGTCAACGCTCTGGCCCGCCACGTCCATCTGCATCGCGGTCTGGCGATGCTGCTCGACGGCACCGCGCCCGAGGCGATCGAGCGGGCGCTCTCGCGCGAGATCGAGGCCATGGTCGAGCGGCAGGCGGCCACCGTGGCGATCCTCAGGCGCGCCGCCGAGGTGGCGCCCGCGATGGGCCTGATCGGCACGCTGATCGGCCTCGTCCAGATGCTCGGCCATCTGGAGGAGCCCGACCAGATCGGCCCGGCCATGGCGGTGGCGCTGTTGACCACCCTCTACGGCGCACTTTTGGCGCACGCCTTGTTCACGCCCTTGGCCGAGCGCCTCGCCGCCCGCTTCGCGGTCGAGCGGCTCGGCGCCGAGCTGCAGCTGGTGGCGGTGACGGCGATCGCCGAGCGCGACAATCCGCGCAGGCTCGAGGCCACCCTGAACGGCCTGCTGGCGCCCGAGGACCGGGCGGAGCGATTCGATTGATGGCCATCCAACGACGACAGAACGGAGGTTCGGCAGTGGCGACGCGGCTCTTGGTCATCGGCCCCGACGGTCGGCAGGTGGCGATCGCCGTCGACATGGCGGCGGCAGCCGGTGCCGCGGTGCGGCGGGTCAGCGACGTCGCAGCAGCCCTCGCCAGCCTGCGCGCCGGCCGCGGTGCCGATCTCGTCTTCGTCGATCTCGCGGCCGACGTGCGCGCCCTGATCCAGGGCCTGCGCGCCGAGCGCTTCATCCTGCCGGTGGTGGCTTACGGAATCGATGCGGCGCCGGCCGATGCGGTGGCAGCGATTCGCGCCGGGGCCCGAGACTTCCTGCCACTGCCGCCCGAGGCCGAGCTGATCGCGGCACTGCTGGCAGCCGCCAGCGCGCCCACCCGTGAGCTCGTCTCGGCCTCGCCCGAGATGGCGCGCGTGCTCGAGCTCGCCCGCCAGTTCGCGCCGGCCGATGCGAGTGTCCTGATCACCGGCGAGAGCGGCACCGGCAAGGAGATGATCGCCCGCTTCCTGCATGCCCATAGCCGGCGTGCCGAGGCCCCCTTCGTCTCCCTCAATTGCGCGGCAATCCCGGAAAACCTGCTCGAATCCGAGCTCTTCGGCCACGAAAAGGGGGCGTTCACCGGGGCCGTGGCGCGGCGCATCGGCAAGTTCGAGGAGGCCTCGGGCGGCACGCTCCTGCTCGACGAGGTGACCGAGATGGACCCGCGGCTGCAGGCCAAGCTGCTGCGCGCCGTCCAGGAGCGCGAGATCGACCGGGTGGGCGGCAGCAAGCCGGTCAAGATCGACATCCGGCTGATCGCGACCAGCAACCGCGAGATGGAGGCGGCGGTGGCCGAGGGCCGGTTCCGCGAGGACCTCTATTTCCGCCTGAACGTCTTGACCCTGCAGTTGCCGGCGCTGCGCGAGCGGCCGGCCGATATCGAGCCTCTGGCCCGCCATTTCGCCGAAAAGCACGCGCTCGCCAACGCCAAGCCGGTGCCGCGGCTCGAGCCTGCCGCCGTCGAGCGGCTGCGGGCGCATGCCTGGCGCGGCAATGTCCGCGAGCTCGAGAACTGCCTGCATCGGGCGGTGCTGCTGGCCCAGGGTGACACCATCACCGCCGGCGACATCGTGCTCCACGGCAGCACCGAGAGCGGCGCCCGGCAGCCGGGCTCCGACGCCACGGCTCCGGTAGAGGCTGGGGTCGAGACTGGGGTCGGGCGCAGCCTGGCCGCGGTCGAGCGGGACCTGATCATCGACACGCTGCGCCACACCATGGGCAACCGCACCCACGCCGCGACCATCCTCGGCATCTCGATCCGGACACTGCGCAACAAGCTCAAGCAGTACGGCGACGACGGCGTGACGGTGCCGGCTTCGGGCGCCGCGCTCGGCGCGCAGGGCTGAGAGCGGCGGGAGCGGGACCATGGCGTTGCAGCTGAAGACTACCACACGGCAAATGCTGCCCGAGATCGGCAAGGCACTCCGCCAGAGCGACGTGCTCATGGCCTTGGGCGTCATCGCCATCCTGGTGGTGCTCATCCTGCCGTTGCCGCCGTTCCTGCTCGATCTTCTGCTCGCCCTCTCGATCATGTTCTCGGTCCTGGTCCTGCTCACCGCGCTGTTCATCGAGAAGCCGCTCGATTTTTCCGCCTTTCCGACCGTCTTGTTGATCGCGACCATGCTCCGCCTGTCGCTCAACCTGGCCTCCACACGCCTCATCCTGGCGCACGGCCATGAAGGTGCCGATGCCGCGGGCGGGGTGATCGAGGCCTTCGGCGGCTTCATCATGCAGGGCAATTTCGTCATCGGGATCATCGTCTTCGCCATCCTGGTGATCGTCAATTTCGTCGTCATCACCAAGGGCT
>SLRI01000631.1 GCA_007131045.1 Rhodospirillales bacterium | reverse complement strand
GTCTTCTAGGCGCCCCGAGCCCGGATCGTCAAGCCGGATCGCTGGGTTCGTCAGGCTCGTCGAAGTCCAGTGGCGCATAGAGCTCGTCGAGCGGCAATGGGCCCGTGGTCGCTTCGAGCGGCACCAGCGCCGAGCCGATGAAGTCTTCGACGACCCACTGCACGTCGGACCGCCGCCAGAGGGTCACGTGACGCTTGGCGGTCCGTAGCACGAGGATTTCCCGGACGCTCGGCAGCGCGCGGTAGAAATCGAGCTTGGTCGTGACGTCGAGCCGTGCGGTCGACGGGGACAGGATTTCACAGACGAGCACAGGCGCTTGGATCCAGTTGTCCGCGCTGCGGTCGCAGGAGACGGCCACATCCGGAACTCGATAATTCCAGTCGTCGGCGAGGTTGCGCGCACCGGCCACGGTGTAGACACGACAGCCGCGCGGGACCCGCGCTAAGAGTGACGCACCGAGCGAGGTGAGCAACGCAGCATGCATCGGCATCGGCGGATTCATCGCCACGACCCGCCCGTCGATCAGCTCGTAGCGCGTGTCGGTGCCGTCGTCCCACTCCAGGAACGCGTCCACCGTCATTCGCTCGTCCTTCGAGGCCTGCTCGACCATCCCCTTTTCCCTCCTCGCCCATTATAGCTGGGATCGCAACCATGCCAACCAATTGCACTTTCGCCGCATTCGCCCTATCCCGCAGCGCATGATCGGTTTTCTGAAGATGCACGGCCTCGGCAACGATTTCGTCGTCCTCGACGCACGGACAGGGTCGCTGCCGCTCGATGCGGAGCTGATCCGGCGGATCGGCGACCGGCATCGCGGCATCGGCTTCGACCAGCTCGTTCTCCTGGAGGCGAGCGCGACCGCCGACATAAAGGTCCGCTTCTACAATCCCGACGGCGGCGAGGCCGGCGCCTGCGGCAATGCCAGCCGCTGCATCGCCGGCCTCCTGGCCGAGGAGACCGGCGGCGACCGGCTCACCCTTGAGACCAGAGCCGGCCTGCTCCCGGCCGAACGCCACGCCGACGGCAGCGTCACCGTCCAGATGACAACGCCGAAGCTCGCCTGGGACGACATCCCGCTCAGCCGACCCGCTGACACCAGCCACCTCGAACTCGGCATCGAGGGCCTGCCGCCTGCCGTCTGCGTCAGCATGGGCAACCCGCATGCCGTCTTCTTCACCGACGACGTCGACCGCATCGAGGCCCTGGGCCCCCGCCTCGTCCATCATCCCCTGTTCCCGCACGGCGCCAATATCGGCTTCGCCAGCATGCTCGCGCCCGACCGGATGCGCCTGCGCGTCTTCGAGCGCGGCGCCGGGCTGACCCTCGCCTGCGGCAGCGGCGCCTGTGCGGCCATGGTGGCGGCCCACCACCGGGGCCTCGCAAAGGCGCGCGCAACCCTTATCTTGGATGGCGGAGAGCTCGAGCTCTCCTGGCCGGGGGAAGGCCCGGTCGCGATGACTGGCCCCTGGGCCAAAAGCTTCACCGGCAATTTCGATCCCACCACCATCGGCCGATGACCAACAGCATCGACATCGTCACCTTCGGCTGCCGCCTCAACACCTTCGAATCCGAGGTGATGCGCCGCCACGCCCAGAACGCCGGGCTCGAGGACCTGGTGATCGTCCACACTTGTGCCGTCACCGCCGAAGCCGAGCGTCAGGCCCGCCAGGCCATCCGCCGCGCCCATCGCGATCGCCCGACCGCCCGCATCGTCGTCACCGGCTGCGCGGCCCAGATCACCCCCGACGCCTACGCGAAGATCGAAGGCGTGGCCGAGCTCGTCGGCAACGACCAGAAGCTGAGGCCCCAGACCTGGCAGGCGCTGGCCTCGGGCAGCGGCCAGACTCTGATCGGCGACATCATGGCCGTCCGCGACCCGGAGAGCCACGAGATCGACGGCATCGAGGGCCGCACCCGGGCGTTCTTGAGCATCCAGAACGGCTGCGACCACCGCTGCACCTTCTGCGTCATCCCCTACGGCCGCGGCAACAGCCGCTCGGTGCCGCTGGCCGACGTCGTGGCGCAAGCTCGCCGCCTCACCGCAAGCGGCCACCAGGAGTTGGTGCTGACCGGCGTCGACCTGACATCCTGGGGCAGGGACCAGGAAGGCCAGCCGCCGCTCGGCCGTCTGGTCGGTGCCATTCTGCGCGAAATTCCCGAGCTCCCCCGTCTCAGGCTCTCCTCCCTCGACCCCGCCGAGATCGACGACGAGCTCTTCCACCACCTGACCATTTCGACCCGCCTGATGCCGCATGTCCACCTCAGCCTGCAGGCTGGCGACGATCTGATCCTCAAGCGGATGAAGCGCCGCCACCTCCGGGCCGACGTCATCGATCTTTGCCAGCGCCTCAGAAATTGCCGCCCCGACATCACCTTCGGCGCCGACATGATCGCGGGCTTTCCGACCGAATCCGACCAAATGTTCGAGCAATCCCTGAACATCGTCGACGAAGCCGGGCTCACCTTCCTCCACGTCTTTCCCTATTCCCCCCGCCCCGGCACCCCCGCAGCCCGCATGCCGCAATTGCCGAAAGAGCAGATCAAGGACCGCGCGCAACAGCTTCGCCAGAAGGGTGAAAACGCGCTCGAAGCCTACCTCGCTCGACAAATCGGCCAACGCCGCCGCGTCCTGGTCGAACGGCAGAACCGCGGCCACACCCAGCACATGGCACCGGTCCGGCTGACCACCCCCACCCCCGCCGGCACGCTCACCGACATCACCGTCATCGCTAGCCGGGGCGGCATCCTCGAGGGCGAGATCGCGGCATGAGCGACGAGCGCAAGGCCGGCTGGCTCGGCCGCCTCTTCCGCCGCGAGACGGAACGCCAGGAGACGCCGCCGCCAGTGCCCGAAGGGCCGGAGCGGGAGCCGGAGCCGGTATCGATCGACGATCCCGGCCCGCCGAGCGAGCCGGTCGAGCATGCCGAGCCCGAGCCGATCGACGAGCCTGTCGTCGAGCAGGAGCCCGCCTTCCAGGTAGAGCCGACCCCGGTGCCCGCACCGGAGCCTGCCCCCAAAACCGGCTGGCTCGCCCGCCTGCGCCAGGGCCTGTCGCGGTCGTCGGGCGCACTCTCCTCGAATCTCACCGGCATCTTCACGCGCAAGAAGCTCGACGACGAGACCCTCGAGGAGCTCGAGGAAGCGCTGATCATGGCCGATCTCGGGGTCGAGACTTCGTCCCGGATGGTCCAGCGCATCCGCGACGAGCGTTTCGGCAAGGAGGTCAGCGAAAGCGAGATCAAGGAAGCCCTGGCCCGCCAGATCGCCGAGGTCCTGGAAGAGGTCGCCGAGCCGCTGCCGGTCCGCGCCGAGGCCAAGCCCCAGGTCGTTCTCGTCGCCGGTGTCAACGGGGTCGGCAAGACAACTACCATCGGCAAGCTCGCCAAGCAGCAGATGCTGATCGGCCGCAAGGTCATGATGGCCGCCTGCGACACCTTTCGTGCGGCCGCCGTCGAGCAGCTGGAAATCTGGGGCAATCGCAACGGCTGCCCGGTGATGAAGGCCAAGACCGGGGCCGATGCCGCGGGCCTCGCCTACGACGCCCTGGCGCGGGCCAGGCGCGAAGGCTACGACCTCCTCCTGATCGACACCGCCGGCCGGCTGCAGAACAAGGCCGAGCTGATGGAAGAGCTCGCCAAGATCGTCCGCGTCATCCAGAAACTCGAGCCCGAGGCGCCGCACGACGTGATCCTGGTGCTCGATGCCACCACCGGGCAGAACGTCTTCAACCAGGTCGATCTCTTCAACGCGATGGTCGAGCTCACCGGCTTCGTCGTCACCAAGCTCGACGGCTCGGCCAAGGGCGGCGTGGTCGTGGCCCTGGCCGAGCGCTTCGGTCTGCCGGTTCACGCGGTGGGCGTGGGCGAGGGCATCGACGATCTGCGCCCGTTCGAGCCCGACGCCTTCGCCCGCGGCCTGCTCGGCCTCGAGCCCGAGCGGCGCGATGCCGCCTAGCACTCAGCAAACCTGCAAAGGAGCCACACCCACATGAAGCGCAACATCGTCGAGAGCGTGCTGGGTGCGATCGTCCTCGTCGTCGCCTTGAGCTTTCTCTTCTGGGCCTACGCCCGCGCCGAGATCGGCGATCCCGGCGGCTACACCCTGGTCGCCAAGTTCGACCGCATCGACGGCCTGGACCCCGGCGGTCCCGTGCGCATCAGCGGCATCCGCGTGGGCCAGATCCTCTCGATGCAGCTCGACCCGGTCACCTACCGCGCCGAAGTGCGCTTCAGCGTCGCCCGCCACATCGAGATCCCCGCAGACAGCTCGGCCCAAATCCTGAGCTCGAGCCTCCTGGGCGGCAAATACCTCGCCGTCGTGCCGGGCGGCGACGACCTGATGCTCGACGAAGGCGACGAGATCCAGTTCACCCAGTCCTCGATCAATTTCGAGGACCTGATCGGCCAGTTCATGTTCAGCCAGGGTGGCGGCGAGTGATCCGAGCCTTTCTTCTCCTGGTCGCTGCGCCGCTGCTGGCCGTGCCGGGCACCGCCACCGCCCGGCCCACCATCGAGCACGGTGTGGCCGTGCTGCAGGGGCTCGACAAGGTGACCGCCCGGATCGACGTTCTCGAAGCCCCGGTCGGCGAGGAAATCCGCTTCGGCAGCCTCGCGATCCGCGCCCGCGCCTGCTACGAGACGCCGCCAACCGAGCCACCCGAAAGCGCCGCCTTCCTCGAAATCGAGGTTCTCGGCTCGACCCCCGAGACCAGCGAAGCCCGGGAAGCCGCCTTCACCGGCTGGATGTTCGCCTCCTCCCCCGGCATCTCCGCCCTCGAGCACCCCGTCTACGACGTCTGGGTCATCGACTGCCAGAATCCGCGCGGCGCGCCGTTGATCATCAATCCGGTGATCGGCAGCGACTGAAGAGAGACCGAAGATACGTGGGGAGGCAAACCTCCCCACGCCCCACCATTACTCTACGTGAATTGACACTTGGCGCACCCAGAGGTGGCCGGCGGCGCTAAATGGCTTGGCCTCGCGTCTCGGCTGTGGTGGGTTGCGCCGCTTCGAACGAACAAGAAAAGGAACGCCCGAAATGACCGAACAGGCGCCCGCTGCGGCCGCGACCCTGCCCGATGTCGACATCAAGGGCCTGATGCGGGTCCTGCCGCATCGCTACCCGATGCTGATGATCGACCGGTTGACCCGGATCACGCCGCCCGACCGGGCGACCGGGATCAAGGCGGTGACCGTCAACGAGCCCTACTTCGCGGGCCATTTCCCGGGCGATCCCATCATGCCGGGCGTGCTCATCGTCGAGGCCATGGCGCAAACCGCCGCCGCCCTCGTGATCGTCAGCGAGGGGCGTGAGGGCAAGGGCGAGATCGTCTACTTCATGGGCATCGATCAAGCCAAGTTCCGCCGCCCGGTGCGGCCCGGGGACCGGCTGGAGATCGAGGTCGAGCGGCAGCGCAGCAAGCTCGGCATCCACTGGTTTCAGGCCCGCGCCCTGGTCGACGGCAAGCTCTGCGCCGATGCCGTGGTCAGCGCCAAGGCCTGAGTAGGGGCGGGGCACGAGGCCCCGC
>SLRI01000085.1 GCA_007131045.1 Rhodospirillales bacterium | reverse complement strand
CGTAGAGAAAGCCGTCCGGGCCGTCGCGGACGTCGCGGATGCGGCCGATCTCGTCCCTGAGCAGCTCCTCCTCGTGGATCACCTCGTGGCCGACCATCACCACGCGCACCAGATGGCGGCGAAGCAGCGAGCCGACGAAGAAGTCGCCCTGCCAGTGCTCGAACCGGTCACCGGTGTAGACCGCGAAGCCCGAGGGCGCGATCGCCGGGCTCCAGTCGCGGATCGGGTCCTCCATCCCGGTCAAGGAGCGCCCCATGCCGACCTGCTCCTGCGTCCCGTAGTCGAGCCCCCTGGTGACCACCGGCCAGCCGTAGTTCTTGCCCGGCTCGATCAGGTTGAGCTCGTCGCCGGCCCTGGGCCCGTGCTCGTTGCTCCAGACCTGCCCGGTCACCGGATGGACGAGAAGGCCCTGCGGGTTGCGGTGGCCGTAAGACCAGATCTCGGGCATCGCCCCGATGTTGCCGGTGAACGGGTTGTCGTCCGGGATGCTGCCGTCGTCGTTCAGCCGGATGATCGAGCCGGTGTGATCGGTGAGGTCCTGCGCCGGGTCCAAGAGGCCGCGATCGCCGATGCTGAGCAGCAGCGTGCCGTCGGCCTTGAACGCGATGCGCGAGCCGTAGTGGCGGCCCGGCTCGTGCGGGATGTTGGCCTCGAAGAGGTCCTCGACATCGACCAGCTCCGTGCCGTCGAGCCGGCCGCGGGCGAGGGCCGTCACCGTGCCGTCCGCGTCGCCCTTGGAGTAGGTCAGATAGATCCAGCCGGTGTCGTCGTAGTCCGGGTGGAGGACGACATCGAGCAGCCCGCCCTGGTTCTCGCTGTGCACCTCGGGCACCCCGCCCACCTCCTCGGTGGTGCCGTTCTCGACCAGCAGCAGCCGGCCCTCGCGCTCGGTCACCAGCATTCGCTCGTCGGGCAGGATGGCCAAAGACCAGGGATGGCTGAGCTCACCCACCACCTCGACCACGCGGATGGTCTCGTATTCCGAGCTCAGCTCCTCGGCGACCACCGTCTCGGCCACGGCCTCGCCGGCCGCCAACCAAAGCAGCGCACCGATCGCGACGCTGCCGAGCATTGTCGCTTTGCTCATCGAAGGGTCTCCGTTGTTGATGGATCGAGTGACGGCGAGGCGTTCAGCCATGGCGCGAAGGGCGCTCCCTCAACCCGGCTACCGCTTCACGCAACCGCTCGGCGATCTTCTGCCGCCGATCCTCGTCGTCCGCGGCCTCGATGCCCGCGGGATCGATCGGCTCGCCGAAGCGGATGCGCACCTTGTGCGGCCGGGGCAGGGTCTGCCCGACCGGCCAGGACTCGAAGGCTCCTTCGATGTACACCGGCACGAGCGGTGCCGGCTGCAGTTCGGCGAGCCGGCCGATGCCGGCCTCGAAGCGCAACAGCGTGCCGTCCTTCGAGCGGCGGCCCTCGGGGAACCAGGTGAGGATGCGCCCGCGCTCGAGGATCGCCCGGCCGAAGGCGAGCGCGGTCCGTGCCTGCAGCGGATTGACCGGAAAGACGTTGAGGAGGCGGCTGAAGGCGCGCCTGGGCGCCGTGCTGAACATCACCCCGTCGTCGCCGGCCCAATAGGCGATCTGGCGCAACCGGCCGGGCAAGGCCGCCATGACCACCGGCGGATCTAGAAAGCTGGTGTGGTTCGGCGCGAGAACGAACGGGCCGTCCTTCGGCAGGTGCTCGCGGCCTTCGACCTCGAGCCGGCAAAGCGTGCGCAACAGCAGGATATTCAGCCCGATCAGCGGCCAGGCGATCGCCCGGCGCGCCGTGCCCTTCTCCTCGAGCCACTGCTCCTGCTCGGGGCCGAGCTCGGTCGGATCCGCCGCCTCGCCACCTTCCTCGGCTTCCTTGACCGCCTCCAGGAGATCACGAACGGTCTCGATCTCCTTGATCGCGGCCTCGTCCAGGCGCACCCCGATCTCCCGCTCGAGGTCGAGCGAGACGCTGACCCAATCGAGCGAATCGATGCCGACATCGGTGAACAGGCTGGCATCGGGGGTCACCTTGCCGTCGGGGAAATGCTCCTTCAGCCACTTCCAGGTGCGCTCGGCCCGCGGGTTCCGCAAAAGGCTCTCGTCGGCGGCGGAAAGCTCGCTCTCCTCCTCGGGCGGCGGCTTGCCCTCCTCGGCCCGCTCGAGGATCGCCGGCAACTCGTGGCGCTTCAATTTGCCCAGCGTGGTCCGCGGCAGGCTCTCCTGGGTGACGACCACTTTGGCGATGCGCTGGTAGGAGGGCAGGCGGTCGGAGATCTTCTTGCACTCGCTCTCGATCGCCTTTTGCGCATCCGCCTCGTCGCGACGTCGAACGGCCTTGGCGTCGGGCACGACCAGGAGGGCCAGCCGCTCGTCGTGCTCGAGGACCGCCGCCTCGGCGACGAGATCGCTCTCCAGGAACTTCTCCTCGACATCCTCGGGATAGATGTTCTCGCCCGCCGCCAGGACGATCGTCTCCTTCACCCGGGCTGTGATGTGAAGAAAGCCCTCGTCGTCGAGATGGCCGATGTCGCCGGTCTTGAAGTAGCCCTCCTCGGTGAAGGTCTCCTTCGTCTTGTCCTCGAGGTTGCGGTAGCCGGCAAAGACGCTCTCGCCCTTGACCGTGATCTCGCCGCCTTCCTTCTCCTCCAGGGGCGCGATCTTCACGTCCATGCCGCGCAACGGCACACCGGCGGCCTTCAGGTTCTTCTTGTCCGGCCGGTTGAAGGCGACGATCGGCGAGGTCTCGGTCAGGCCGTAGCCGGTCAGCACGTCGAAGCCGAGCGCCTCGAGCGAGCCCGCGAGATCGGCATCGAGCTTGGAGCCGCCGGCGACCAGGAGGTGCAGCTCGGGGCCGAGCCGGCGGCGCAGCGGGCGAAAGATCACCCGGCCGAGATTCCAGTTCCAGCGCTCGCGCGCCCCACGGCACCAGCCGAGCACGGTCGAGAAGAGCTTGGCGCGCAGCCCTTCGCTGCCGACTCGCCGGCGGATCGCCGACATCAGCGCCTGGTAGAGCCGGGGCACGCCGATGACGATCGTGACCTTGCCCTCGGCCAGGGCTGCTGCGATCTCCGAGCCGCTGATCCCGGCCGGAAAGACGATCGCCGCCCCCACCCTGAGCGGCACCAGCATGCCGATGGTGAAGGGATAGACGTGGTGCAGCGGCAGCGGCAAGAGGACCCGCTCGGGACCCTTGACGATGTCGGCGGCCAAGAGCCCCTCGACATTGTGGGTCAGGTTCGCGTGGGTCAGCGGCACACCCTTGGGGGCACCGGTGGTGCCGGAGGTGTAGAAGAGGACGGCCGTGTCACCGGGCTCGATCTCGGCCTTGCCGGCCGGCTCCTTGTCGAGCAGATCTCCCCACCAGTGGGTCATCCGCGGCGTGCCGTCGCCGGCATCCTCGCCGCCGGCATCCTCCCCGTCGGCATCGTTCGGGGGACGCTCGCGGTCGAGCGAGATCGAGGTCAGCGCGTCCGGCGACGGGTGATTGGCGGCCAGCGCCGCGAACACGTCGGTGGTCGAGAACACGATCCTGCAGTCGCTGTCCTCCAGGCAATGGCGCAGCTGCTTGGCCCCCATCCGGACGTCGAGCGGCACCGGCACCGCACCCAGCCGGACCAGCGCCAGCGCCGCCACCACCCATTCCGGCGCGTTGGGGGCGAAAAGTGCGACGCTGGTGCCGCGCTCCACCCCGAGCCCGGCGAGCCCGGCGGCGAGACGGCCGCTCTTCTCGGCCAAGTCGGCATAGCTCCAGCTCTTGGTCTCGCCGGCAAAGGCGACGAGGGCAGGGGCGTCGCCGCGCTCGGCGATCTGGTCGAGAAGGTCGTGCAGGGTGCTAAGATCAGTCATTTGCATCCTCGAACGCGCGACCGCGCCAGATGGTTCCCGAACCCTTCGGCCGGCTGCCCGGCGGCCGGCAAGCGAGCTCTCGAGCGGCGGCTTGCACGAAACCGCCGGGACAGGCTAGCCTTTGAGTTCGTTCGACAAGCACGAGGAAGCCGCCCGCCATGACCGAGCCGATCGACCGAATGCTCACCGCGATCGACCTGCATGCGAAAAGCTGCCGGGCGGCGCTCGGCCGCGATCACATCGATCCCCGGGTGAAGGACGCGATGCGCCGGGTGCCGCGCGAGCTGTTCGTTCCGGAGGAGAACCGGGCTTTCGCCTACGGCGATCATCCGCTGCCGATCGGCCGTGGCCAGACCATCTCGCAGCCGTTCATCGTCGCCTTCATGACCGACCTTCTGGACGTCCAGCCGGAGCATCGGGTGCTCGAGATCGGCACCGGTTGCGGCTATCAGGCAGCCGTGCTGGGCGAGCTCGCGGCCGAGGTCCTGACCATCGAAGTGGTGGAAGATCTCGCCAAGCAGGCCCGGGCGACGCTCCACGATCTCGGCTATCGCAACATCGTCGTGCACCAGGGCGACGGCCATGCCGGCCTTCCCGACAAAGCCCCCTTCGATCGGGTCCTGGTGACCGCCGCACCGGGCCAGGTGCCCAAACCCCTGATCGACCAGCTCGCCCCCGGCGGCCGGCTGGTGATCCCGGTGGGCGGCCGCTTCGAGCAGTATATCCGGGTGATCGACAAGGACGAGCAGGGCCGAACGCACGAGCGGCGAACCATCCCCGTCGCCTTCGTCCCGCTCACCGGCGGCGACGCCCCGGCTCGAGCCGAACCCCCGAAAATCCGCGGCTGACGGCTCCAGGAGTCGGTTCCCAGTCATCGGCCGCGTCCGGGGCCAGCCATTGGCCGCCGTCCGGGGAGTGAGAAGGCTCTCAGGGCAGGCCGGCGCGCTCGACCGGCAGGCGGATCGGGGTGCCCAGGAGGCGGCGGCGCAGGATCGTCGGCACGACGGTGCGCAAGAACGGCAGGTAGTCGACCAGGTAGCGGCGCCACAGGCGGCGTGGCTCCCGGTAGATCCGCCATGCCCAGCGCAGCTCGAGCTTGTCGACCCAGGCCGGGTAGTAGCGCGGGGCGGCGGCGAGCTGGTCGACGAAGCCGCCGCAGCTGATCATCAGCCCACCGTAGCCGGCCTGCTTCAGGGTCAACAGGAAGCGCTCCTGGTAGGGCACGCCCATGCCGCAGAGCACGACATCGGGGTCGGCCTCGGCGATCATGTCCCGCAGCTCGCCCCGGTCGCGATAGCCGTCGCTGCAGCCCCGATAGTCGATCTCCGGAAACTCGGCCCGCATCCGCTGCATCGCGCGTTCGGCGACTCCGACCCCGGCGCCGCAGACGAAGACCGACGAGCGCCGCTCGTTCAGGGCGGCGAACAGCGGCAGATAGAGCGAGGAGGCGTCGAAGCTGAAGCGCCCGGCATTGGGGTTCTCGAGCTGGCGCAGCGCCCAGGCGACGCCGATGCCGTCCGGCAGGACGAAGTCGAAGCGGCGCAGGAGATCGAGATAGTCGCCCTCGCGCCGGGCGATCGCCCAGGCCGACGGATTGACGAACGAGAGGAGAAAGGGCTTGCGGGCCTCGAGCTGGGCGAGCATCGAGCCGACGACCTCGGCCTCGTGATCGACGCTGTCGACCGGAACACCATGCAGATTGACGCGGGGCATGCTCT
>SLRI01000218.1 GCA_007131045.1 Rhodospirillales bacterium | reverse complement strand
GATCGCCGGGCTGATCGTCGTCCTGGTCACCGCCGGCATCATCCTCAAGCGTCGCCAACTGGCATCCACCGAAGCCGATCCCACCCACACCAGAAGCGCCAGCCGCGATGAGTAGTGATCCCGGCATGCGCATCATCGGCTGGCTGCCCACCGCCATGGCCGCCCTCTTCTTGGCCGCCGCCCTCTTCGTCGTCTGGGAATCCCGAGGCTTTCGCCTGGGTGCGAGGCTCTTCCCGCAGATCGTCGGCACCGTCACCGCCGGCCTCGCCCTCGCCGAACTCGTCAGTCAGGCCATCCAGCGCCTTCGCCCGCCCGTCGGTGCCACGATCGAGGAGATCAACACGGCCGACCTCGGCGACGACCCGGCCGAGCGCAACCCCGCCTTCTACGTGCGCGGCCTCGAGATCTTCCTCTGGATCATCGGCCTTTATGCCCTCACCGCGCTCATCGGCTTCGTCACCGCCGTGCCGATCTGGATCATCGTCTTCTTGCGAATCCGCTTCGCCACCGGCTTTCTGGCCCCCATCGGCCTCTCCGCCGGCCTCCTCCTCCTCCTCTGGGTCCTGCAAACCTTCCTCCACCTCCGCTGGCCACGCGGGATGTTCCAACTCTTCGGCTGAGCAACCGGGCCGCGCCCGGCAAAAAAACGGTGGGGCGCGGGGAGGCCCTGTGCCTCCCCGCACTTCTCCCAGAAACCAGCCTCAACCCGCCCCGAGCAGCTCCCGGGTATGATGCGCGATCACCGCCTCCTCGTCCGTCGGCACCACGAGGACGGCGACCGACGATGCCGCGGTGGAGACGATCTCGGCCACGGCCGCGTTCTTCTCGGGATCGATCTCGAGGCCGAGCCAACCCAGCCCCTGGCCGATGTCGCGCCTGAGCCCCGGCGCGTTCTCGCCGATCCCGGCAGTGAAGACGAGCGCATCGATGCCGCCCATGGTGGCGGCGAGCCCGCCGATCTCGCGCAGCGCTCGGTGGGTGAAGTAGGCCATCGCCTCGGCGGCGGGGCCCGATCCTGCCTCCTCCAGCCGGCGCCAGTCGCCGCTGATGCCGGACAGGCCCAAAAGTCCCGATTCCTTGTAGATCAGGCGCTCGATCTCGGCCTGCCCCAGCCCCTTCTCGGCCATGAGGTAGAGGATCACGCCCGGGTCGAGCTGGCCCGTGCGGGTGCCCATCGGCATGCCGTCGACCGCGGTGAAGCCCATGGTCGAGCCCATCGCACGGCCGTCCCGGATGGCACAAAGGCTGGCTCCGTTGCCGAGATGGGCCACCACCACCCGACCCTCGGCGAGGTCCGGATGGGCGCGCTTCAGGTAGCGGGTGATGTAGTCGTAGGAGAGCCCGTGAAAGCCGTAGCGGCGCACCCCATCGTCGTAATAGTGCCGCGGCAGGGCGAAGGTGTCGGCGACCCAGGGCTGCCGGCGATGAAACGCCGTGTCGAAACAGGCGACCTGCTCGGCCGCCGAGAAGGCACGCGTCGCCGCCCGCACACCCGCCAGATTGTGCGGCTGGTGGAGGGGTGCGAGCGGCACGAAGCCCTCGAGGGTGCGAATGGCTGCATCGTCGAGCCGCAACGGCCGGGCGAAATCGGGCCCGCCATGAACGACCCGATGGCCGACCGCACTGACCACGAGGCCCGGATCGAAGCGCTCGATGAAGTCGAGGAGTGTGGCAATCGCCCGCTCGTGCGGGTTCTCGCCACCCGCCCCGCCCGCCTCGTCTAGCGCCACGGCCTCGTCGGCCACGACAGCGCCCTCCGGGGTCCTCGCCTGAAAATGCGGCGCATCGCCGATGCCGTCGATCTGCCCGCGCAACCGCTCGCCACCGCCGATCGCATCGCTGCCGTCGGCGCGATCGAAAAGGGCGAACTTGATCGACGACGAGCCGGCATTGAGCACCAGGATGGCGTCCATGAGGGGCGTCTCCATGCGACAGCTTTCCACCCCCGACACCATCAGCCGCCGGCCTCCATGGTGCGATGCGACACCCTGAAGCAGCACCAAGACCGCCGCCCGCACGCGAAACCCGGCAGGCGGTCCCCGACGAGCCAGCGGATCTCCCATCCGATCGCCGAAGCCGGAAAGCCCGCTGCAGCGTCTCGCGCTGTCGCTGGTCAGCCAGCGCCAGTCGACCATGCCCCGCCGTTCGTCACCCGAAACGGGCCGTGATCCCTGCGTCGATGTCGCGGCAACGCTGGCGCCGCAGTGCGCCGGGTGCAGCCGAAGCCGAGGGCCGTGGCGATCGATCCAGAGCGATCGATCCGGGGCGATCGATCCGGGGCGCTCGATCCGGGGCGCTCGATCCGGGGCGATCCGCGCGATCGGCGAGATCAGCCGCGGCCGGTGCGTTCGATCCGTTCGGCCGCCTGCTCGAGGTCCTGGAGCTGCAGCCAGTCGGAGCCGCCAGGCTCGACATGCTGGCGGGCGCGCCGCAGGTGCAAGGCTGCATCCTCGCGGTTGCGGGTCAGCACCGCGTGCTCGGCGAGGGCCAGCGAGGCGCGGCCGGCGTGGCCGAGGCGGCCCTCGGCGATGCCCAGAAAACGCCAGGCGACGGCGTTCTCGGACTCCAGCCGAACCACCTCGCGCAACAGCGTCGCGGCCTCGGCCGTGGCCTCGGGCTCGTGCAGCTCGAGCAGCGCCCGGGCGAGGCCGAAGCGGACCAGCGGCGCCTCCGGCACCCCGGCCAGCGCCTCGCGAAAAGCCGGCACGGCGGACGCGATGCGCCCGCTCTCGAACAGGATCTGGCCGCGCAGCTCGTGCAGATGCGGGTCGTCCGGTGCTTCGCCCTCGAGGCCGGCGATCAGCTCGAGCGCAGCATCGGTGTCGCCGCGGCGGAACTGGGCCACCGCCCGGGCATAGCGATCGGCGAAGGTGTCGCCGTCACGCTGCTGCAACACCGCCACTGGATCACCGAGGAATCCCTCGATCTTGGCGACCATCCGCGCGTGCGCTAGGTGCACCTCTGGCGGGTAGCTCCGGCCCCGATGCGGCGAGCGGTCGACCTCGCCCGCGAGAAAGCCGATCCGATCGCGGGTCAGCGGATGGCTGCGCAGGTATACCGGGCCCTCGGCACTGATCCTGAGATTCTGCGTCTCCAGGATCTTGAAGAATTCAAAGAGCCCGGTCGGCGGCAGCCCCTCGGCCGCCAGGTAGCGGATCGCCGCCTGATCGGCGGCCTGCTCCTGGGTCCGGCTGAAGCGCAGGAGGTTGCGCTCGGCGTAGGTGGCACCGCCGGCCATCACCGCGGTGCCGACCTGCGGTGCGCCTGCGACGATGGCCGCGGCACCCAGCAGGGCGCCGATGATCGCCTCGGTATTGGCCTGGCCCACGGCGTCGCGCAGCCGCGACAGATGGCCACCCGAAATGTGACCGGTCTCGTGCGCGATCACCCCGGCGAGCTGCTCGGGCGTGCGCGCGGCGGTGATCAGGCCGGTGTGGATGAACATGTTCTGCCCGCCGGCGACGAAGGCATTGAGGCTCGGATCGTTGATCACGAAGAGCCGCACGCTCGACGGCTCCAGCCCGGCGGCAGCGAAGATCGGATCGGCGATGCGCCGGAGATCGGCCTCGATCTCGGCGTCGCGAATCAGACTCTGCGCCCCGGCCGGCAGCGCGAAGCCGGCCGAGACCAAGAGCATCACCAGAATGGCCAGGAAACGCTGGATCACCTACCCTCGCTCACCGCGCCGCCCGGCCCCGATGGCCGTGCCCGCGGTCGTGCAGGACGAAGCGAGCCCGATGCCGCCTCGCACCACCCGGCAAAATCGCTCCTTCACCCGCCGACTGCAACCCCCCAAGGGCGGCAATCGACCGGGCGACCATAGCATCGAGCGGTGAAGATTCGGTGAAGATCGACCGCCGGACGTCGTGCCCGAGAAGGATTTAGCGGACCCAGCGGCTCCACCACCCCTGACGGGCCGGCTGCCCCGTCTCGCCCTCCTCGGCCAAGGCCATCTCACGCTCCGCCGGGGCCTCCTCCGTCTCCATCGCCTTCTCCGGCGCCTTCTCCGGCGCCGGGCTCTCTTCCGTTGCCGCCGGCCTCTCTTCCATTGCCGCAAGCGGGGGCTCGGGCTGCTCCGGCTTCTCGACCGGCGGCGCATCGCTGGCCGGCTCGGCTGGCGGCGGCTCGGCCGCGGCTGACGGCTCGGCTGAGTCGACTATCGGCTCGACGGATTCGGGGGCAAGTTCGGCCTCGGCCTCGGCCGCCTTGCGCGTCCGCCGCCGACGCCGTGGCTTCTTCGGCTCCTCGACCGGCTCCTCGACCGACTCCGCGGCCGGCGCCTCGGCCACACTCTCGGGCGCAGCCTCGGACGGCGGCGCATCGACGACGGGCTCGTCAGCCACAGCCGTGGCGGCCTCCACCGGCGGAGCAGGCTCGGGCGCAGCAGGCTCGGCCTCGCCAGCCTCGGACACGCCAGCCTCGGCCATGGGAGCCTCGGAGACGCTGCCTTCGGCGGCCGGCGCGTCGTCGCTGCGGCGGCGGCGACGGCGGCGGCGGCGGCGCTTGCGGCCGGCTTCGTCGTCGTCACCATCGGTCGCTGCCGGCGCCGGCTCGACGGCCTCCGCAGCCTCGACGGCCTCGGCCTCCGCCTCTGCCGGCTCTGCCTCCGCCGGCTCGATCACGGCCTCCGGCGCCAGCTGCACCGCGACCTCGGCCGGATCACGCTTCTCCAGCGTCTCCGCCTTGACTTGGCCCGGCGTGGCGTCGCGATCGACCGCGACCTCGATCCGCATCGCGTAGCGCTGCTCGAGCCGGACCAGCCCGTCGCGCTTCTGGTTGAGCACGTAGAGCGCCACCTCGGTCGGCAGCAACAGGCGCATCACCCGGGTCTCGCCGCGGATCCCGGCCTCCTCGGCGAGCCGGAGCGCCTGCAGCGCACAACTCTCGGTCGAGCGCACCGAGCCCAGCCCCTGACAGGTCGGGCAGACCTGCGAGGAGAGCTCCTGCAGGCTCGGCCTGAGCCGCTGCCGCGACAGCTCCAACAGGCCGAACATGCTGATCCGGCCGAGCTGGATGCGCGCCCGGTCGATCTTCAAAGCGTCGCGCATCCGCTTCTCGACGGCGCGCTGATGCCGGTTCTCGGCCATGTCGATGAAGTCGATGACGACGAGCCCGGCCAGATCGCGCAGCCGCAGCTGGCGGGCGATCTCGTCGGCAGCCTCCAGGTTGGTCTTGACCGCGGTCTCGTCGATGTGCCGCTCGCGGGTCGACTTGCCCGAATTCACGTCGATCGCGATCAGGGCCTCGGTCGCGTGCATGACGATCGAGCCACCCGACGGCAGCTGCACGGTCGGGCTGTGCATCGCGTCGAGCTGGTCCTCGACCTTGTACTTGAAGAAGAGCGGCAGCTCGTCCTTGTAGAGCTTCACGTGCCGGGCTCGGCTCGGCATCATCATCGTCATCAGCCGCTTGGCCGAGCGCTGCGCCGCCTCGCCCTCGACCAGCACCTCGTCGATGTCGCGACTGTAGAGATCGCGCATCGCCCGCTTGATCAGGTCGCCCTCGGCGTAGATCAGCGCCGGCGCCACACTCTGCAGCGTGGTGTCGCG
>SLRI01000011.1 GCA_007131045.1 Rhodospirillales bacterium | reverse complement strand
TCGGTCTGGCAGGCGCTCAGGCGGATCCCGGTCGGCCACACCTGGAGCTACGGGCAACTCGCGGCCGCGCTCGACCGGCCGAAGGCGGTACGCGCGGTCGGCCGGGCCAACGGCCGCAATCCGGTGGCACTGGTCCTGCCCTGCCACCGGGTGATCGGCTCGGATGGCCGGCTCGTCGGCTATGGCGGCGGGCTCGAGCGGAAGGTCTGGCTGCTCCGTCACGAGGGGGCTCTCGTCGTCTGAACGGCGGCCGGGCGGGCGAGCCAGACCCCGGCGAGCGAGAGGGCCAGCATTGCCGCCATGGCCGGGCGCGGCGTGCCGTCGTCGAGCACCGCGACCAGGGTGGCGATGGCGGCCGGGATCAGGCTCTGCAGCACGCCCAGAACCGAGGCCGCGGCCCCGGCGATCGCCTTGTGCGGCCGCATCGCCAGCGTCGTCGCATTGGCGACGATGATGTTGAAGCAGAAGAAGAAGGCGCCGAAGGGCGCGATCAGCGCCCAGGGCATCGCCAGATCGAGGGCAACCAGCCCGAGGCCCATGACCATGGCGAGAGCTGCAGCGACGAACGCCCAAAGGGTGATCGCCTCCATCGCGAAGCTTCGCACCAGCCGGGTGTTGGCGAGGCTGCCCAGGGCCGAGCAGACCGCGATCAACGCGAACACCAAACCGAAGGCGGCGGGCGAGAGACCGTAGGCGACCATGAAGATCGGGGCGGCGCTGACCAGGTAGATCAGCAGCATGGCGATGCCGAGCACGACCAGCGCGCCGAAGCGGCGGGAGACCGGCTCGCCCAGCACCCGGCGATAGGCACCGACCAGGCGGCTCGGGTCGAGGGCGCGGGGGTCCGGACGCTCCAGGCTCTCCTCGAGGTAGGCGATCACCAGGGCCAAGAGGACGGCGCCGTAGACGGCGAGAAACCAGAAGATCCAGCGCCAGGAGCCGAGGGTGAGGATCAAGGCGCCGATCGAGGGGGCGACCAGCGGGGCGGTGATGAAAGCGGCGAGCACCAGCGACATCACTCGCGCCATCTCGGCGCCCTCGAACCGGTCGCGGATGATCGCCCGGCCGAGGATCGGGCCGCTCGCCGCCGCCAGGCCCTGCACCAGCCGGGCGGCCAACAGGCTGTCGATGGTCGGGGCCACGGCACAGGCGACGGTGGCCGCCAGATAGCCGACGATCCCGCAAATCAGCACGGGTCGCCTGCCGTAGCGGTCGGCGATCGGCCCGAAGAAGGCCTGGCCGAGGGCGAACCCGACGAAGAACAGCGAGACCGAGAGCTGCGCCTTGGTCGTCGAGGTGCCGAAGGCTTCGGCGGTCGCCGGAATGGCCGGGAGGTTGATGTCGATCGTCATCGCCGACATGGTGAGCACGGCGGCGATCAGCACGACGAAGGCGGCCGAGCCCGGAACGGGCCCTCGGGCGAGCATGGCGGGGCCTCGGCGATGGAGGACGGTGAGCAATGGACAGGGCGGCTCTAGGCGGCATCTACCCCATCGTCTACGCTTTCTTCAGCGAGCGCGGCGGGCTCGACCAGCGGCTGATGCGCCGCCAGGTCCGGGCCTGCCTGGCCGGCGGGGCGCACGGCATCGCCTGTCTCGGGCTCGCGACCGAGGTCGGCAAGCTGAGCCCGGCCGAGCGCCGCGAGGTGCTGGCGCTGGTCGCCGAGGAGGTTGCCGGTGCCGTGCCGCTGGCGGTCACCGTGTTCGGCGCCACGGTCGAGGCCCAACTCGCCTTCATCGACGCCGCGGCCGCCGCGGGTGCCGCCTGGGTGATCCTCCAGCCGCCCGAGATCCCGAATCTCGACGAGCCGGCGCTGCTGCACTTCTTCGGCCAAGTCGCCGATGCCGCCCCGTTGCCGGTCGCGATCCAGAACGCGCCGCAATATCTGGGCGTCGGGCTCTCGCCCGAGCGGCTGGTCGAGCTCGCCGGCCGCCATCCCAACGTCCGGCTGCTGAAGGGCGAAGGCTCGGCCGTAGAGATCGAACAGGTGATCAGCGCCACGGCCGGCCGGCTCGCCGTCTTCAACGGCCGCGGCGGGCTCGAGCTCACCGACAACCTCCGCGCCGGCTGTGCCGGGCTGATCCCGGCCCCCGACTGCTTCGATTATCAGGTGCGGATCGTCGAGGCCTTCCGCGCCGGTCGGATCGAGGAAGCGGAGGCGCTCTATCGCCGCATCCTGCCGGCGATCACCTTCGTGATGCAGTCGATCCCGGCGCTGCTCTGCTACGGCAAGCGGCTCACCGCCCTCAGACTCGGCCTGCATCTCGGCGAGGTGCACGATCGGGCCCCGGCACTCCTGCCCACCGCCTTCGGGCTCGAGGTGACCGAACGGCTCGCGGCCGAGCTCGGTCGCTATCCCGAGTTTTGACGATTTGCGGTCGCTCTTTTGTTGGTAAAGGGGGCTACCGCTGGTAGAAGCCCGCTGACGCAAGGTCGTAACCGCGCGACATTCGCCTGCAACTGTCTGCCATACCTGGAGAGCCTGATCGATGTTCCGCAAGAAAGACGAGCCCGCGACGCCCGCAGCCCCGGCCACGCCGTCGCCCGCCCCTTTGCCGACCCGGCAAGCGGCGCCGGCTGCAGCCGCCACCTCGGCACCGGCACCGAGTGCCCGGGCCGCCGAGCCCGCCACCGGCAAGCGGCTGATCGTCGGCGAGGGGCTCAGCCTCTCCGGTGACATCACCTCCTGCGACCTGCTCGTCGTCGAGGGCAGCGTGCAGGTCACGCTCAACGACACCCGGGCGATCGAGATCTCCGAGAGCGGCCGCTTCACCAACGGCAAGGCCGCCGTCGAGGAAGCCACGATCAGCGGCGTCTACGAGGGCGAGCTCACGGTGCGCGGCCGGCTCTTGGTGCGCGGCACCGGCCGGGTCGACGGCAAGATCCGCTACGGCGAGCTCGAGGTCGAGCGCGGCGGCCGGCTCTCCGGCACGATCGAGATCCTGAGCGAGACCGCCGCTCCGGCCGCTCCCAAGCCATTCACGCCAGAGCCCGCCAAGCCCGAGCCGGTGATGGCCGGCGACTGAGCGACCACCGAATCGAGGCGGCCGCCTAGAGGAAGGCCGCCTCGAGATCGGCCGAGCTCTCGACCCCGATCTTGTCGAAATGGGCGTCGAGAAACTGGCCGCAACGCTCGCGGCCGAGCTCGAACAGCGAGCGAAGGAAGGCGGCGTCGGCGTTGATCTTCGAGGAGACGCCGAGCCGCTTGAACACGTCCTCGGCGTCGATCGTGTGGATGTTCAAGCGCTGATAGTGGGCCTTGTCGAGACGCCCCTCGTCGATCAGCCGGGTGACGAAGTGGATCGCCCGCATCTCGCGCATCAACGAAGAGTTGAACGAGAGCGTGTTCATCCGATCGAGAATGGCCCGCGCGGACTTCGGCACTCCTTCGATATTGATCGGGTTGATCTGGATGATCAGCACGTCCGGGCAATCGGTGCCGTAGATCAGGGGAAAGATCGGCGGGTTGCCGGAAAACCCGCCGTCCCAGTAGTGCGACCCGTTCACCTCGACCGCCTGGAAGAGATAGGGCAGACAGGCCGAGGCCATGACGGCATCGAGGCCGATCTCCTCACCCTCGAAGACCTTGAGCCGCCCGGTCTCGACATTGGTGGCACAGAGAAAGAGCGTGACCAGTCGGCGGCTGCACTGCTCGCTCAACCCGTCGAAATCGACCACATCGGCGAGAATGTCGCGCAAGGGGTTGGCGTTCATCGGATTGAGCTCGTAGGGCGACAGCATCCGCGAGAGATTGTCGAAGGCCAGCCAAGCGGGCGAGGTGTCCATGTTGCCGAGGCCGAGGCAGCGATCGAGCAGCGAGGGCTGCAGCGGCGAGAGCTTCGCCGCCTCGCCGATCCGCTGCCAGAACTCGGCGAGCTTGGCGCGGGCACCTGCCTTGCCATCGGTGGCGAGGCCGTACGCCATGACCGCGGCGTTCATCGCCCCGGCGCTCGTCCCCGAGGTGCCGACGATCTCGATCTCGTCCACCTCGAACAACCGATCGAGCACACCCCAGGTGAAGGCGCCGTGCGAGCCGCCGCCCTGCAGGCCGAGATTGAGCCGCTTCTTGCCGCCCGGCCGAGACGCCACTACTGCGCGGTCCAGGCACCGTCCATGGCGATCGCCTGGCCGCGGATTTGCGCTGCCCCTTCCGAGCACAGGAAAAGGGTCAGATCACCCAGCTGCTCGACCGTGACGAACTCGCCGGACGGCTGCTTCTCGGCCAGCAGCTTCTCCTTCTCCTCGGCGACGCTGGTGCCGTTCTTTTCGGCCCGCGCCTCGATCTGCTGCATCACCAAGGGCGTGAGCACCCAGCCCGGGCAGATGGCGTTGCAGGTGACCCCGGTCTTGGCGGTCTCCAGCGCCACCACCTTGGTCAGCCCCACCATGCCGTGCTTGGCCGCGACATAGGCCGACTTCTCGGCCGAGGCGACGAGCCCGTGCGCCGAGGCGGTGTTGATGATCCGCCCCCAGTCGCGCTCGAGCATCTGCGGCAGCACCAGCCGGGTGGCGTGGAAGGCGGCCGTAAGGTTGGTCGCGAGCACGAGGTCCCACTTCTCGGGCGGGAAGTCCTGTGTCTTGGCGGTGTGCTGCACGCCCGCGTTGTTGACCAGGATGTCGACGCCGCCGTGCTGGCGGTCGGCGGTCTCGATCATCGCCGAGATCTCGTCGGGCCTGGTGACGTCGGCCGGCGAATAGGCGACGTCGACGCCGAATTTCTCGGCGAGCTCGTAGCGGATGGTCTCGATCTCGTGGGCGTCACCGAAGCCGTTGAGCATCACCTTCGCACCGGCGGCGGCGAACTTGCGCGCGATGCCGAGGCCGATGCCGCTGGTCGAGCCCGTGACGACGACCGACTTGCCCTGGATCATTGGAACTGTCCCCGTGCTGTTGCAGCGCAAGAGGTAGCCGGTCGCCGGCCCTTTGTCAGGGCCGCTCACCGACCCTTGAGCAGGCCGCCCAAAACGCCGCGGACGAGGGTGCGGCCGAGCTGGGTGCCGACGGTCCTCGCCATCGAGGTCGCCATTGCCTCGGCCGCCCCCTGCCGCCGGCCGCCGGCGCCGGTGAGGATCGAGCCGAGCATGCCGCCACCACCCGCCGGCTGGGGTGCGGGTTGGCCACGACTGCCGATCCGCCGCGACGAGCCCAGGTTCTCCTCGAGCGTCCGGTGCCGGTCGAGCGCCGCCTCGAGCTCGGCGGCGGCTGCCGTCTTGGCCTCCTCGGCCGCCCGCTGCTCGAGCATCTCGTAGGCCGATTCGCGATCGATCGCGTCCTCGTAGCGGCCGAAGAGCGGGCTGCGGTCGAGGAGGTCGCGGCGTTCGGCCGGCTCGAGCGGGCCCATCCGCGAGCGCGGCGGCAGGATTCTCGCCCGCTCGACGACGGACGGCACGCCACCCTGCTCGAGCGTCGAGACCAAGGCCTCGCCGACGCCGAGCTCGGTGATGACGTCCTCGGTCTTGAAAGCGGGGTTGGGGCGGAAGGTTTCGGCCGCGACCCGGACCGCCCGCTGGTCGCGCGGGGTGAAGGCGCGAAGCGCGTGCTGCACCCGGTTGCCGAGCTGGCCGAG
>SLRI01000669.1 GCA_007131045.1 Rhodospirillales bacterium | reverse complement strand
TGATCGAGCGGCCGCTGCGATCGAGCAGCTTGACGCCATAGGCGTCCTCGAGCGCCTTGACCTGGATGGTCAGCGCCGGCTGGGTCAACCCGAGCGCCGCCGCCGCCCGGGAGAAGCCGCCCTCGCGGGCGACCATGTCGAAGGCGCGCAGCTGGGTGAAGTTCATCGCCGCTCCGTCCGCCTGGCGAATGTGCATAAAATCTCTTACGAGATTGGTGCATCATTATTAATTTGTCTAGATAGCGTGAATGGTGCGACGATCATCGTAAGATATCGCCACGAGATGCGATGTCGGTGGAGGGGTCACCGCATGTCGAACGCGACGCGCGACGCTGCGCTCGCCTTGGCCGCGGCCGGGCACGAGGAAAGTATCGGGGCTCTGGCAGCCCTGGTGCGGATCCCGAGCTTGACCGGCGAGGAGGGCCGGGCCCAGGCGCATCTCCGGGAGTTGCTGGAGGGGCTCGGTGCCGAGGTGCTGGTTGCCGAGCCAGACGTGCCCGCGATGTTCGAGCGTTTTCCCGACGTCGCCCAGTACCCGACCCATTGGCAGCACGACCTCATCCTGCCCTACGCCGAGCTGCCGAGCTGGCAGGCGCTACAGGCGAGCGGGCTCGAGCCCGTGCTCAACTACCGCGGCCGGCCGAACGTGGTGGGCATCTTCCGCGGCACCGGTGGCGGCCGCTCGCTGATCCTTAACGGCCACGTCGACACCGTGACCATCGAGCCCAAAGCCGAATGGACCCGCGACCCGTTCGGCGCCGCGATCGAGAACGGCGTCATGTACGGCCGCGGCACGTCCGACATGAAGGGCGGGGTGATGGCCGCCCTGATGGCGCTGACCTGGCTCCGCCGTGCCGGTGTCGAGCTCCGCGGCGACGTCGTCTTTCAGAGCGTGGTCAACGAGGAGCACGCCGGCAACGGCACCCTCGATCTGGTCAGGCGCGGGCTCACCGCCGATGCCGCGATCGTCCTCGAGCCCACCCACAACACCGTGGCGGTGAGCCACCCGGGTGGCCTCTACTGGCAGGTCGACGTGCCGGGCCGCGCCCGCTCGCCGGGCTCGCGCTGGCAGAACCGGAGCCAGGTCGGGGTGAGCGCCATCGAGAAGCTGCCGGTGGTGATCGGGGCACTCCTGGCGCTCGAGCGCCGCTACAATGCCGAGGCACCGCACGACCCGCTGGAGATCGGCCGCAGTCCCTTCTCCCTGGTCATCGGCCGGGTCGCCGGCGGCCACTACGAGACGGTCACGGCCGGCGAGGCGACCCTGCGCGGCGGCGCCTATTTCGCGCCCGTGGTCGGCGACGTGGTCGACGTGATGCGCGCCTTTCGCGAGGCCGTCGACGCGGCCAACGCCAGTGACCCGTTCCTTTGCGAGAACCCGGCCAGGCTGGCCTTCCTGCACCACGACGACAGCGCCCGGCAGAGCCCGCAAATGCCGGTCGCCATGGTGATGCGCGAGCGGCTCCAGGCCCGCGGGGGCAACGGCGACATCCAGCCCGGCCCCTTCTGTTGCGACATGCGCCACCTCGTGAACCAGGCTGGCATCCCCTCCATCATCTTCGGCCCGGGCACGATCGCCCAGGCGCACAAGCCCGACGAGCATATCGATCTGGCCGAGTACCTGGCCTGCATCGACTATCTGATCGACTTCATCTTCGCGTGGTGCAACGCGGATGCCGAGCCGGACTGAGCGGCAGGGCACCGTCGATGGTTGTGCAGACACGAACGGCGATCAACGGAACGCACAAAGGAGGGCGTCCATCATGACAAGCGCACGTTTCCTCGGTCTCGCCATGGCAGCCTTGCTCGCCGGGACAGCCGTCACCGCCCTGGCCGACGAGCCCAGACGCGGCGGCACTTTGACCTACACCTACCACCCGGAGCCGACGGCCCTCTCCACCGTGGCGACCACCGCCGTGCCGACGGCGCTGATCTCGACCAAGATCTACGAGGGTCTGATCGAATACGAGGGTGCGGCCATGACCCCGGTGCCGGGTCTCGCCGAATCCTGGGAGATCTCGGACGACCAGTTGACCTACACGTTCAAGCTCCGGCCGGACGTCGTGTGGCACGATGGCGAGCCCTTCACCAGCGAGGACGTGAAGTTCTCGATCGACGTCATCGCCAAGGGCTACCACTCGCGCGGTCGGACCTATTTCGGCAATGTCGAGGAGATCGAGACGCCGGACGAGCACACCGTCATCCTCCACCTCTCGGCCCCGGTACCCTACCTGATCCGCGCCTTTCAGGCCGGCGAGACCCCGCTGCTGCCGCGCCACGCGTTCAGCGACGAGGAGATCGCCGAGGAGCGGGTGCGGCAGGCCGAGATCATGCAGGCACCGATCGGCACCGGCCCGTTCAAGCTGCAGGAATGGAACCGCGGCAGCTACATCATCCTCGAGCGCAACGAGGACTACTGGAAGGAAGGCAAGCCCTATCTCGACCAGGTCATCCTGCGGGTGATCCCGGACGGTGCGGCGCGGGCCATCGCGGTCGAGCGCGGCGAGGTCGATCTGGCGCCAATGACCGCCCTGCCGCCGCCCGAGATGCAGCGGCTCGGCGGGCTGCCGCACCTCGTCTCCTCGCAGGAGGGCAGCGAGGGCCTGGGCCCGATCATGTGGCTCGAGGTCAATCTGCGCGAGGCGCCGCTCTCCGACAAACGGGTGCGCCAGGCGATCAGCATGGCGATCGACCGCGAGCGGCTGGTCGACGTCATCTGGTACGGCAACGGCCAGCCGGCCCGCGGGCCCGTGGTGAGCGGCAACCCCAACCATTTCGATGCCAGCCTCGAACCCTTCCCTTATGACCCCGAGGCCGCCGAGGCGCTGCTCGACGAGGCCGGCTACCCGCGCGGCGACAACGACGTGCGCTTCACGCTGACCCAGAACTTCCTGCCCTACGGCGAGGAATGGGTCCGCCAGGCCGAGTACATCCGCCAGCAACTGCGCGGCATCGGCATCGAGGTGACCAATCAGAGCCTCGACATGGGCGGCTGGCTGCAGCGCATCTACACCGACTGGGACTACGACTTCACCTCGAACTTCACCCACAACTACTCCGATCCGACGATCGGCGTGCAACGCGCGTTCATCTCGACCAACATCCGCCAGGGCGCCTCGTTCAGCAACTCGATGAACTACGCCAACCCGCATCTCGACGATCTCTTCCACCAGGCGGCAGCGATGCCCGATGGGCCGGAGCGCAAGGCGATCTGGGACGAGGTGCAGCAGATCCTGCGTGAGGACCTGCCGGTGATCTTCCTGATCGAGATCGGCTACACCCACATCTGGAACGAGCGGGTGCACGGCCTGATCACCAACGGCATCTCGATGTACTCCAACTGGGATTCGGTGTGGGTGGAATAGCTCTCAGCATTGACCCGCACCGAAGCCGCCGGGGGGCAACCCCGGCGGCGACCGGGGGAGAACACCCTCGATGAGCAAGGCGACCCTGGTCTTCGTGCTGCGCCGGCTGTTGCAGGTGATCCCGGTGGTCCTCGCGATCGCCGCCTTCAACTTCCTCCTGTTGAAGCTCGCGCCGGGTGACGCCGCCGACATCATCGCCGGCCAGATGGGCCACGCGACGGTCGAGTTCACCCAGCAATTGCGCCGCGAGTTCGGCCTCGACCTGCCGCTCTGGGAGCAGTTCCTGGTCTATATGACCCGGCTCTTGGTCTTCGATCTCGGGGTCTCGCACCTCCAGGGTCTGCCGGTGATCGACCTCATCCTCGCCCGCCTGCCAGCCACCCTGATCTTGATGATCACGGCGATCTTCATCGCCGTCCTCGTCGGCATTGTGCTCGGCGTCGCCGCCGCCCGTCGGCAGGGCACGCTCGCCGACAACCTGATCTCGACCCTGGCGCTGGTGGTCTACGCCATCCCCGCCTTCTGGCTCGGGCTGATGCTGATCGTGCTGTTCTCGATCCAGCTCGACATCCTGCCCTCCGGCGGCATGGTGAGCATCGGCGCGGGGCACACCGGCCTTGCCCACGTGCTCGACGTCGCCTGGCACCTGGTCCTGCCGGCCGTTACGCTCGGTCTCTTCTACGTCGCGGTCTACACCCGGCTGATGCGCGCCTCGATGCTCGAGGTCTACGGCCTCGACTTCATCGCCACGGCCCGGGCCAAGGGGCTGTCGGAAGGCAAGATCGCCTGGACCCATGCGGCGCGCAACGCGCTGTTGCCCGTCGCCACCCTCTGCGGCGTGCAGCTCGGCCACCTGCTCGGCGGCTCGATCCTGGTGGAGACCGTGTTCGGCTGGCCGGGCCTCGGCCGGCTGGTGTTCGATGCCCTCTTGCAGCGCGACCTCAATCTCTTGCTCGGCATCCTCTTCGTCTCCTCGGTGGTCGTCGTGATCGCCAACCTCGTGGTCGATCTGCTCTACGGCCTGCTCGATCCCCGGATCGTGCACAAATGAGGGGGCTCGCCACCTTCTGGTTCCGCTTCCGTCGCAACCGCGCGGCGGTCGTCGGTGCCGCGGTCCTCTTCGTCGTCGTGCTGGCCGCCATTTTCGGACCCTGGTTCTACCCGGTCGACCCGTTCGACATGGTGGGCAGGCCCTATACCGTGCCGCTCGACCAGTTCCCGCTCGGCACCGACGTCGCCGGGCGCGACATCCTGGCCGGCATCCTGCACGGGGCCCGGATCTCGCTGCTCATCGGCCTGCTCGCCAGCCTCGCCGCCACCATCGTCGGGGTCACCTTCGGCGCCATCGCGGGCTACTATGGCGGCCGCATCGACGATCTCTTGATGCGCACCACCGAGTTCTTCCTGACCATCCCTTCCTTCGTCCTCGCTGTCGTCCTGGTCGCCATCTTCCAGCCGAGCGTGACCACGGTGACGGTCGCCATCGCCGTCGTTTCCTGGCCGTCCGTGGCCAGGCTCGCCCGCGGCGAGTTCATCGCCCATCGCGACCGCGAATACGTCCAGGGCTGCCGGGCGATCGGCATGCCGGACTGGGAGATCATCCTGCTCCAGATCATGCCCAACGCCCTGCCGCCGGTGATCGTCGTGGCCTCGCTCATGGTGGCGACCGCGATCCTGACGGAGTCGGGGCTCTCTTTCCTCGGGCTTTCCGACCCCAACCTCGTCTCCTGGGGCTACATGATCGGCGTCGCGCGGACCGCCCTGCGCACCGCCTGGTGGATGGCTGCCATTCCGGGGCTGATGATCGTGATCACCGTGCTCGCCATCAATCTCATCGGCGAAGGGCTGAACGACGCCCTCAACCCGAAACTGAGGAAGTGATGCCGCCGCCCGTTCTCGACGTCGACGGCCTCTCGGTCGAATTCAGGACGGCCCGTGGCACGGTCCGCGCCGTCGACGACCTCTCGTTCCGCATCGGCGAGGGCGAGACGGTGGCGCTGGTCGGCGAATCGGGCTCCGGCAAGAGCACGGCGGCGATGGCCGTGCTCCGGCTGATCCAGGACCCCCCGGGGCGGATCACCAAGGGTGCCGTCCGTCTCAACGGCCGCGACCTTCTGCAGTTGCCGGAGCGCGAGATCCGCCGGGTGCGCGGCCGCGAGGTGGCGATGATCTTCCAGGACCCGATGATGGCGCTGAACCCGGTCTATACGGTGG
>SLRI01000317.1 GCA_007131045.1 Rhodospirillales bacterium | reverse complement strand
TGCCAGCGGAAGGTCGAGTTCATCGAGCCGCCGCGGCCGGGCTCGTCCGGGGTCCGGGGGATGCCGATGATGTTGAGGTTGTACCTGGCGGCCGGAATGCCGGCTCGGGCGAGGTTGCGGATCAGGTTGCAGATGCTCTCGATCTCGCGGTCGCGGTTCGGGCCTGCGGTCAGGATGTCGGGGCTCTGGCTCTGCTCGATCGGGCGGGATTGCAGGGGCAGGAGGACCATGTCGAGGGTGAGGCCGAAGCTCTCGACCTTGGCCTTGTGGCGCTCCAGGGTGTCCAGGGTCCAGTCGTGCGGGTTGCCGGGCGGGTCGGCGGAGAGGTGGGTGACGCCGAGTTGGGCCCAGACTTCGTAGTCGGTGTCGTCGCGGGCGGGGACCTGGGTTCCGAGATACATTCTCAACCTTCGAACATGCGGCGGCGGGCGTTGTCGATGTGTTGGGCCATGGCGGCCTCGGCGGCGGCGGGATCCCGCCTGCTGATGGCGTCGACCACGGCCAGGTGCTCGTCCTGGACGAGGCGCAGGCGCTGGTGCGGCTGGAGCAGGCTGAGATTGCGGGTGACCTTCATGCCGGTCCGGACCTGGTCCTCGAGCATCGCGATGGTCTGCTCGAAATAGGCGTTGCGGGTGGCGGCCGCGACCGCGCGGTGAAAGGCGAAATCGGCATCCACGCCGAGTTCGTCGGTCTCGGTCAGCCGCTCGAGCTCGGCCACAGCCGCATCGATCCGGGCGAGATCCCGGGCATCGTGGCGCTCGGCCGCGAGACCGGCGGCCCTGCCCTCGAGCGCTGTCCTGAACTCGAAGCAGCGCTGGATGTCGGCGACGCTGCCGATAGGCGCGAGCGAAAGCACGGCTTCCGACGGCTGATGGCGGACGAACGAGCCCGAGCCGCGCCTCGATCGGACGAGGCCGTGATCGCGGAGCCGCGCCAGGGCTTCCCTGACCAGCGGACGCGAGACGCCGAAGCGCTCGGCGAGGCGTGCCTCGCTCGGCAGGCGCTGACCCGGGCGGAAGTCGCCTTCGACGATGTGCTGGAAGATCGCCTCATAGAGCCGGTCGCCCCGGGACGGGCCGCCGGCCATAGAGCCGGCCTCGACCAACTGGGTTTCCACCCGCTCCGCCATCGACGTCTGTTCCGGTCCATGCTCCCTGGATTGCGCAGGACGATAGGCTTTGCCTGACAGCTTGGCAAGTTGTCTTACCAAATGCCCCGATCTCGAAAATCAGCTTGACAGCTCGGGCTCGGCCATGGTGATGCTCGCGGCACAGAACCGCTTCTCAGGGAGGCAAAACATGGCTCATCGTATGCGCCCGCGCCAGCTGCTTCGGCATGCCGTGGCGACGACGGCGCTCACCACGCTGCTCACCGCACCGGCCTGGGCAATGGACTACAAGCAGGCGCCGATGCTCGATGCTCTAGTCGAAGCGGGCGACCTGCCGCCCGTCGAGGAGCGGCTGCCGGACGAGCCCGAGGTGGTCACGCCGCTCGACGGCATCGGCGATTATGGCGGCACCATCCGGCGCGGCTTGCGCGGCAGCTCGGATCACAACAACCTCTTGCGCTTCATCGGCCCGCAGGGCCTGGTCCGCTGGGATGTGGACTATACGATGTTGATCCCCAATATCGCGAAGGACTTCGAGGTGAGCGAGGACGGCTCGACCTTCACCTTCCATTTGCGCCGGGGGATGAAGTGGTCGGACGGCCATCCCTTCACCGCCGACGACATTCTCTTCAACATGGAGAACACGGTGCTCGATACCGAGTTCTCGCCGGTGCCGCCGCGCTATTCGATCGACGGCGAACCGGTCAGGGTGACCAAGATCGACGACCATACGGTCGAGTTCGCGTTCGCCGGGCCTTATGGTGATTTCCTGGCCGAGCTCGCCTCGCCCCTGGGGCAGCACCCGGTGCTCTACGCCCGGCACTATTGCAGCCAGTTCCATCCGGACTTCAACGAGAACATCGTCCAGCTCATCGCCGACGAGGGCGCCAGCGACTGGCAGAACCTCTTCATGGCCAAGTGCGGCGACATCGAGATCCCGGCGCGCTGGGGCAATCCGCTCCGCCCGACGCTCGATCCCTGGATCGTGACCGAGCCCTATACCGGCGGCGCGACGCGGGTGATGCTCGAGCGCAATCCCTTCTTCTGGCAGGTCGACACCGAAGGCAACCAGCTGCCCTATGTCGATACGGTCAACAATTCGATCCGCCAGGACGTCGAGAGCCTGATCCTCGATGCGATCGGCGGCCGGATCGACATGCAGGTGCGCCACCTGGGTGGCGCTGCCAACCGGCCGGTGCTCGCCGAGAACCGGGAGGCCGGCGGCTACGACTTCTTCGAGGGCTCGCAGCCCGGCGGCACCAACATGGCGATCTCCTTGAACCTGACGCACAAGGACGAGGCCAAGCGGGCACTCTTCAACGAGCGCGACTTCCGCGTCGCCCTCTCGCTCGCGATCGACCGCGACGAGATCATCGACATCGCGTTGTTGGGCGAGGGCGAGCCCTGGCACGGTGGCCCGTTCGAGGATCACCCCAACCATCACGAGCGCTACTCGACGCAGTACACCGAGTTCGATCCGGACCGGGCGAACGAGCTCTTGGACGGGCTCGGCTTCACCGAGCGGGACGGCAGCGGCATCCGGATGGCGAACGGGTCGGCGATCAGGTTTCAGTGCGACGTCATCCCGACGCTGCAGCCCGAGTGGGTCGACATGCTCGAGCTGATCGAGCAGCAGTGGGCGCGGGTCGGTGTGGCCATGGAGGTCAACTCCATGGAGCGCACGTTCTTCTACGAGCGGACCTCGGAGAGCAACGACCACGACTGTGCGGTCTGGACCAACAGCGAGAGCTGGGTTCCGGGGCAGATCCCGCAGCAGCTGGTGGCCGTGCATCACGACAGCCGCTACGGCATCGCCTGGTACCACTGGTACACTTCGGGCGGTGAGCGCGGCGAGGAGCCGCCGCCGGTGATGCTCGAGCAGATGGACCGCTACGACCGCTCGCGGGCGGTGGTCGACCAGGAGGAGCGGGCTGCCATCATCCAGGAGATGGCGGAGGTGGCGGCCGACGAGTTCTGGACCATGGGCATCAGCAAGTCGGTGCCCGAGTTCGGCATCGTCAAGAACGGGCTCGAGAACGTGCCGGCGAGCATGCCGCTCTCCTGGTTCTACCCGACCCCGGCGCCGTCGCTGCCCGCCACCTACTACTGGGCGAACTGACCAACGCCATCCGAAATACCGGCGCCGGGCCCATCCCGGCGCCGGTGACCTTCGAGGCCGGCCCACCATGCTGCTCGCCTACATCGTCCGTCGGATACTCTGGACGATCCCGTTTCTGTTCGCCGTTTCACTGGTCGCCTTCGCGCTCATCCAGGCGCCGCCGGGCGATTATCTCACGACCTTTGCCGCGACCTTGGCGGCCTCCGGCGACATCGTCGACCAGGCCAGACTCCAGGCCCTGCGCGAGCGCTACGGGCTCGATCAGCCCTTCCTCGTCCAGTACTGGCTCTGGATCTCGGGCGTGCTCAGGGGGGATTTCGGCATCTCGTTCGAGTGGCAGCAGCCCGTGTCGAACTTGATCTGGGAGCGGATGGCGCTCTCCACGCTCTTGGCCCTTTCCACCCTGCTGTTCACCTGGGCGGTGGCGTTTCCGATCGGCATCTATTCGGCGGTCAAGAAATACTCGATCGCGGACTACACGTTCACCTTTTTGGGCTTTCTCGGCCTCGCCATCCCGAACTTCCTTTTGGCGCTGGTGCTGATGTATATCGCCGTCGTTCATTTCGGCACCGAGGTCGGCGGGCTCTTTTCGGATGCCTATGTCATGGCACCCTGGTCCTGGGCCAAGTTCCTCGATCTGCTCTCCCATCTCTGGGTCCCGGTGGTCATCCTGGGGACCGCCGGCACGGCCAGCTTGGTGCGCATCATGCGCGCCAATCTGCTCGACGAGCTGAACAAGGCCTATGTCGTCACCGCCCGGGCCAAGGGGCTCTCGGAGTGGCGGCTGATCCTGAAGTATCCGGTCCGGATCGCGCTCAACCCCTTCATCAGCACGATCGGCTGGGTCCTCCCCAACCTCATCTCGGGGGCGGTGATCACCGCCTATGTGCTGTCGCTGCCGACCGCCGGGCCGCTCTTGCTGCAGGCGCTCTTGGCGCAGGACATGTATCTGGCGGGGGCGTTCATCCTCCTGCTGACCTCGCTCACCGTGGTCGGCATGTTGATCAGCGACATTCTCCTCGCGTTCATCGACCCGCGCATCCGGTACCGGTGATGGCGACCCGGAGCGAAGCGCCGATCATCGCCGAGACCGGGCCGGACGTGCCCGCGCCGCAAGAGCTGGCACTGGCCTCGCAGTGGCGGTTGATGTGGTGGTCGTTCCGCCGGCACCGGCTGGCGATGATCGGGCTCGCCATGACGATCCTGATCTATCTCGTCGCCGTCTTCGCCGAGTTCCTGGCCCCCTTCGATCCGCACGAGGCCAACCGGCGGGCACTCTATCACCCGCCGCAGATGATTCACCTCGTCCACCACGATGCCGAGACCGGCTGGTCGTTCGGGCCCTTCGTCTACGGCTACGAGCAGACGCGCGACCCCTTCACCCTCGCCTTCAGCTACGAGCGCGATCCGGACCAGCGCATCCCGCTTCGCTTCTTCGGCGAGGGCACGCCCTACGACCTCTGGGGGCTGATCCCGATGAACCGGCATCTCCTGGTGCCGGTCGATCCGGGCGAGAGGTACTACTTGTTCGGTGCCGACCGGCTCGGCCGCGACATGCTGAGCCGGACGATCTACGGGGCTCGGATCTCGATGTCGATCGGGCTGGTCGGGGTCACGATGGCGCTCCTGCTCGGCATCTTCCTGGGCGGCATCTCCGGCTATTACGGCGGCTTCACCGACACCGTCGTGCAGCGGCTGGTCGAGTTCACGCTTTCCCTGCCGACCATCCCGATCTGGCTCGCCTTGACCGCGTCCCTGCCGCAGGACTGGGGGCCGTTGGCCCGCTATTTCGCGATCACGGTGATCCTCTCGCTGGTCGGCTGGGCGGAACTGGCCCGGGTGGTCAGGGGGCGATTCCTGGCGCTTCGGACCGATGACTTCGTGACCGCGGCCAGGCTCGACGGGGCGAGCGAGGGGCGGATCATCTTTCGCCACATGCTGCCGTCGCTGGTCAGCCACATCATCGCCTCGGTAACGTTGGCGATCCCGCTGATGATCCTGGCCGAGACCGCGCTTTCCTTCCTCGGCCTGGGTCTGCAGCAGCCGATCGTCTCCTGGGGGGTGCTGTTGCGCGAGGCGCAGAACATCCGCTCGATCGCCCAGGCGCCCTGGCTCTTTATTCCGGGCGGGGCGGTGGTGCTGGCGGTCCTGGCGCTCAACTTCCTCGGCGACGGGCTGCGCGATGCGGCCGATCCTTACGCGCAGGACGGCCGATGACGAGCGAGGTCGTCCTCGAGGTCGAGAACCTCGTCACCGAGTTCCCGCAGCGGCAGGGTGTGTTCACCGCGGTCGACGGGGTGAGCTTCACGCTCGAGCGGGGCAAGACGCTCTGCGTCGTGGGCGAGAGCGGGTCGGGCAAGAGTGT
>SLRI01000668.1 GCA_007131045.1 Rhodospirillales bacterium | reverse complement strand
CGACAGGGCGACAGGGCGGCAACCCTGCCGCCCTGCGCACCCGTCGGTTGCGGCCGGCGTCAGGCCGTGGCTTCGGCTGCCACGTCCACGGTGGCCGCCCCAGGCTGGGGCGTGGCGGAGAGGTCGAGGAACCGCTCGCCTGCGGCATAGAGCGCGAACAGCATGGCCGAGCCCATGATGGTCAGCGCCCACTCGGTGAGCGAGGGCGTGTACTGGATCAGCCCCCATTCCCAGGTGCCGCGGAACAGCGGCACGACCTGCCCGCCGACGACGAAGAAGTAGCGCTCGGCAAAGAGCCCGGCGAAGACGGCCATCGACACCAGCACCTGGACGGCCGGGTTGCGGCGCAGCGCGGCGACCAGCATCACCGCGAACGGCACCACGATCCCGAGCCAGAGCGAGGCCTGATAGACGGGCGAGGCGAAGAGGAAGTCACGCCAGACGATGCTCACTTCGGGGTTGTAGGTATAGAGCCCGGTGATCGCCCGAGCCGCGATGAACACCACCGTGCCGCCCAGCACGGCCGCGAACAGGCGCGGCAGCGGCGCCTCGAACATGCGCTGCATCCGCTCGGGCATGGCCGAACGATTGAAGCCGTAGGCGAGGTAGGTGAAGAACACCACCGCCGCCAGGCCGCTGGTCACCGCCGTGAGGTAGAAGTAGATCGGCATCAGGCCGCCGTACCAGAACGGGCGCATGCTCATCATGCCGAAGATCAGCGCCAGGTTGCCGCTGGCCAGCAGCACCGCGATGAACGAGGCGATACCGATCTGCTTGCTGGTCTTGCTGTCCCATTCCTTGCCTTCCATCTTCTGGAACTTCCAGAGCAGGAACAGCAGGTCGGCGATATAGAACACGCCCATCCAGAACATCGCCGACTGGATCTGCATGTTCATCGGCATGACCCAGAGCATGCGGAACACGTGCCCGAGCTCCATCGCCAGCACCGCCATGCCCGCGATCAGGATGGCGAACGCGAGAAAGATCGAGCGCTTGGCCAGCGGGTAGAGCTTCTCGAAACCGAACACCAGCGGCAGTGCGGCGACCATGCCGAGCCCGGAGGAGGCGAGCGCGAAGTAGAGATAGGTCGCGATCGGCTGGCCCCAGGGCAGCTGCGACGAGGTGTTGAAGCTGCGGTGGCCGACGGCGTTCAGGTCCATCATCGCATAGCCGAAGGCGGCGATGGTGACGATTGCGGAGGCGATGAGCAGAACCAGGCCCAGCGGCCCCTTCATGATGTTCGTGTTGGTCATCGTTCAGCCCTCCTCAGCTGTCCGAGGGAGGATCGAAGGCGGGGACGTCGGCCCCCGACCCGAGATAGTAGACCTGCGGCCGGTTGCCGGTGTGGTCCTTCAGGCGCACGCCGCGGCGGTCGCCGATCAGCCGGTTCACCTCGCTTTCCGGGTTGTCCAGGTCGCCGAAATAGCGTGCCTTGGGCGGGCAGGTGCGCACGCAGGCGGGCACGTACTCCTTGGTCTCGGGATTGTCCTCGTCGAGATCGGCGACACCCGCCGGCGCCTGGCTGACCTTGTGGTAGCAAAAGGTGCATTTCGACACGACGCCCTTGGGCTGGACGCCGATGCCGCGCTTCGGATCCTCCTCCGGGCCCTGATAGGGCGGCGCCCAGAGCTGTCCCTGGCCCGGGAAGATGTCGCGCAGGTCGGGTTCCACCACCGGCTTCTCGTCGGCGTAGAAGCGCACGCCGTAGGGGCAGGCGATCATGCAGTACTTGCAGCCGATGCACTTGTCCCAGTCGACGAAGACGATGCCGCCGGCATCCATGTCCTTGTAGGTCGCCCGGGTCGGGCAGACCGCCACGCAGGACGGGTTCTCGCACTGCATGCAGGGCCTGGGCAGCCACGTCATCTTGGCGGTCGGGTAGGTGCCCTCCTGGTAGTACAGCACGTCCTGCCAGTTCTCGCCCGGCAGGGTGCTGTTCTCCATGGCGCAGGCGGTCGTGCAGGCCTGACAGCCGGTGCACTTGTCGAGGTCGATGACCATTCCCCATTTCGTCATTTTCTCAAACCCTCTCGTGTGCGTGGATCAGGCCCGTTCCAGGCGAACCTTGCCGGTGTAGTAGCTGGCAAGCCCGGAGATCGGATCGGATACGTTTGCGGTGATGTCGCCGGAGTGGCCCGGCAGGCGGCCCTTGGCCCAGCGGCCCTGGGCCCAGTGGCCATGCTCCATCGGCAGGACGATCGTGTCATGGCGATGCGCCGGCACGAGGCGGCAATAGGCCTCGATCGAGCCGATATCGGAGCGGATGCGCACGTGGTCGCCGTCACGGATTCCGCGCGCCCGGGCGGTCTCGGGGTGCACCTCGAGGAAGACGGTGTTCTTGCCGCCGACCATCGGTTGATGGATGGCGATGCCGTGCGGGATGTTGCCGCTGCGGCCCTCGGCGTGCATCGGCGTCTTGGGCGAGACGAAGTAGAGATCGCCGTCGCCGCCGGTATGCACCGGCTCGACCCACTGGATCAGCCCGACGCGCGCGGCGGGGATGCCCATCTCGCGCTCGATGTAGTCGGCATGGTCCTCCAAAAAGCCCGAGCGGAACTCGAACTTGCCCGAGGGGGTGCGCAACAGCTTGGCCTGCACCTCCTCCTCGGTCATCTCGATGGTGTAGCCCTCGCCGTCCCACTCGTAGAACTTCCCGCGGCGGTGGTGCCAGTGATAGGGCTTCTTGTACCAGACGCCCTTCTCGGCCCAGCTCTCGAAGCTGTTCACCCCGTTGTCGCCGGGATTGGCCTCGAAGCCCTTGGCGCGATGGCGCAGGATGTTCTCGACGTTGCCGAGCTCGCGATAGTACTCGCCCATCGGCCCGTTGATGCGCTTGCCGATCTCGATCAGCGTGTCGCCGAAATGCTTGGTGTCGTAGATCGGCTCCACCGCCGGCACCCGGAGCGCGGTCATCGGCCAGCCCTCGAAGGGGTAGGTCGGGCTGTCCTGCCAGCGCTCGAGATAGGTGTGATCGGGCAGGATGATGTCGGCATACATCGCCGTCTCGCCGGGGAACGGCGAGGTGTCGATGATGAAGACGTCCTTCAGCGCCTCCTCCCAGACCTGGGGGTTGGGCGCCGTCCAGATCGGGTTGGTGTAGTAGAACATGGCGGTGTCGAGCTTGTAGGGATCGCCCGCCAGATGGTTCGGCCCGGCCTCCTGCATCATGTGCGCGGCCATCGGCCAGCGCTCGGTGCGCGCCATGTCGATTCGCGGCTGGTTCTTCCAGGCGCCGTCGCGCGCCCAGTCGTCGAGGTAGTCGTCGGCATTGACCGGCAGGCCGCCGTAGGGGACGCCCATCTGGTAGAAAAGCCCGCCCTTCTCGGCGAACAGGCTGCCGACCAGCGCGTTGAGCGCGTGGATCGCCATGCCGTTATAGGTGCCGTTGGTGTGCGAGGTCGGCCCGCGCTCCATGATCGCCATGGCCGGGCGGGTGGTGCCGAACTCGCGCGCCACCGCACGGATCGTCCGGGCCGGCACCTCGGTGATCGCCTCGGCCCATTCCGGGGTGCGGTCCTTGAGCTCCTCGTTCCACCAGTCGACGAGGCCGTGGGTCCAGGCGCCGACGAAGCCCTGGCCCTCGGGCGCCACCGCGCCGCTCTCGCCGGTCTCGGGATCGATCACCGGCTCCGTGATCACCGCCGCCTCGATCGTCTCGCCGGTGACGAAGTGGTTGCGGCGATCGGCGAAGTCGCCGACGAATTCACGATCCCACAAGCCTTCGGTGAGGATGACGTGGGCGATCGCCAGCGCCATCGCACCGTCGGTGGCCGGCTTGATGTAGACCGCCCGGTCCGATGCCGCCATGGTCGGGCTCATGCGCACGTCGATGGAGGTGATCCGGGTCTGCGGACTCTTCGCCCGCATCTTGCCCCACATCTGCATCAGATAGTTGTAGGGGCGGAACGCCTCGAGGAAGCTGGCGCCGAAGTTCAGGATGTAGTTGGTGTTGGCGTAGTCGTAGGCGTTATAGGAATCGTTGCCGTCGGTCGCCCGCTTGGCCCGCTTCGAGCCCTCGGCGCACATCGAGGCGTGGCCGATCGCCGAGTTCGGCGTGCCGTAGAGCTTGCCGAAGTCGCCGTACAGCCCGGCATCGGTCGGTCCCCAGCCGCGGCCGTAGAAATGCGCGAAGCGGTGCGACTCGCCGCGCTCGCGCAGGTCGTTGAGGCGATCCGCGACGATGCCCAAGGCCTCGTCCCAGCTGATCGGCACGAAGCCCGGATCCTCGTTTCGCCCCTTTTCGGGGTTGGTCCGCCGCATCGGCCCCTTGAAGCGGTCCGGATCGTAGAGGAAATAGGTGCCGAGATGCCCCTTGGGGCAGAGCTTGCCGTTGGCGATCGGGTTGCCGGTGTCGCCGTAGATCGCGTGCACCCGCCCGTTGGTGGTGTAGACGTCGATGCCGCAACGTGCCGGGCACTGGGCACAAATGTTCTTGGTGATCCGCGTCTCGCCTCGCCCGGCCTGGGCACTGGCCTCGGGCGTGGTGCCGACACCCGCCCCCAGCCCGACGCCGACGGCCGTTGTCGCAGCCCCGCCCGCGGCGGTTGCCGCGAGAAAGCGTCTGCGGGTGGTATCCAAAATCGTGCCTCGCATCGCAGCACCTCCTCGCTTTGGCTCAATGCAGCGACCGGGCGCTGTGCCCGGTCGGCGGGTTGGGCATCGCCCGGGCGTCACACCCGGCCGACTTCGGTTTGATGTCGACGTGTCGCGGCCCGCGCATCAGCTCGAAGCCGAGCTTGGCCACCTCGCGCTCGTTCGTGCAGACCGAGCAGACCTCGGCGCCGTCATGCGGCACGAAGCTCTGGCCGCAACCGGGGCAGGGCCGCGCCGGATCGCGGGTCAGCAGCACGGGGCCGGTGGCCTCGCCCGCGCCGTATCGGGCAATCGTGATCGCGCCCTCGGGACAGGCTTCGGCGCAGACCCCGCAGGCCGTGCAGCGCACCGCATCGAAATCGAGCCCGGTGCCGGCCGCATCGGTGACAACGGACAATGCCGAGGTCGGACAGGCGGCGACGCAGACCCGATTGGCGTCGCAGCTGTCGCTCACCGCAACCCGCGGCAGCAGCGACGCCGGCACTGGCCGTCCCGCTTGTTCGGCGATCACCGCCACCCGGTGCTGCGTCGCCCGCGGCTCGACGCGCCGCACGGCGACCTCGACCGACGGGGCAGGGGCCTCGCCCGCCACCCGGCGCAAGAGGCCGCGCCTGGACGCGCCCCGCGAATCGAGATGCTCCGGCAACGGCAGGGCGCGGCGGCTCGGCAATGGCTGGCGCTCGACCCGGACAGCCTCGCGCCCGAGCCAGGCACGGACCGCATCGGCATCGGCCACGGCAGCCGCCCAGGGTGCTGCGACACCGCCGGCGGGACAGCCAGCACACCAGCCCCGATCGACCGGCACCGGCCCACTTTCGAGGTAATCTGTCGCACGCAGCCCACCCAGGCACGGCACCACCGCCGCCCCCGGCAGCCGATCACGTTCAGCGACACGGGCGCACTCGACCGGACCCGACGGCACGGCGGCGAAGCCCGGCACGGCGATCGCGTCGGTCGGACAAACCGCGGCACACCGCCCGCAGCCGACACAGCGCTCGGCCACGGCGGTAATCTCTCGATCGG
>SLRI01000441.1 GCA_007131045.1 Rhodospirillales bacterium | reverse complement strand
CCTGGACCGTGCGCAGCTTCGCCGGGCCCTGGATGTGCGGCACCGATTGCGCCTCGACCGATGCCCTGGATTGGGCCTCGGCCCGGGCCGGGACGGATTGGTTGCTGCCCGAAGGCTACGGCACGCTGGTAGAGGCTCTGGCCGAGCGCCTGCCGGTGACCACCGATTGCGCCCTCGAGGCGCTCGAGGTCGGGCCCGAGGCGGTGAGCCTCGCGACCAGCCGCGGCCGCTTCACCGCCGGCCACGTCATCCTCACCGTGCCGCTCGGCGTGCTCCAGGCCGAGCGCATCCGCATCGCCCCTGCCCTGCCCGATGCCTGCCGGCGGGCCCTGGACGACTTGCCCATGGGCTGCTTGATGAAGGTCGCGATCGATCTCCTGGACGATCCCCTCGACGGCCTGGCAGGTGCGGCCGGCCCCTGTTTCCTGCACTATCCGGCGGCGGACGAGCGCGCCGTCCTCTACCTCGTGCGGCCCTGCGGGCATGCCATGGCCTATGCGTTCGTCGGCGGCAGCACGGCCCGCGCGCTCGAGCCCGAGAGCGATGCGGCGGTTCGCGACGCCGTGCTGGCGCCGTTGCGCGGGCTCCTGGGCAATGCAGCGGTCGAGCGCGCGTTCGGCCCCGCCGCGGTCAGCCGCTGGGCGAGCGACCCCTTCGCCTTCGGCAGCTATGCGGTGGCCCGGCCTGGTGGCGCGGGTGGCCGGGCAGTTCTCGCCGAACCGCTGTTCGAGCGGCTGCATCTGGCCGGCGAGGCCACCGCACCCGACGGCTGGCACGGCACGGCGGGTGGCGCCTGGCTCGCCGGGCGGCGGGCGGTGGCACGGATCGCCGCACGCCTGTCCGGTCCTGTGGGCAATTGACCGGGCGGCCGTTTCGGCGTATGGCGCTGCCAGCTTTTTCCCGATAACACCGCACGTCCTGCACCGCGGCTCGGCCCCGGTGGGCGACGCTCTCGCCCGAAACGCTCGCGTGCCGCCAGCAAAGGATTCCTCCCATGGCCGTCCCCAAGCGGAAAGTCACCCGCCAGAAGCGCGACCAGCGCCGGGCGCACGATGCGCTCGGTCGTCCGACCGTGATCGAGGACCAGGATTCCGGCGAATACCGCCGGCCGCATCATATCGATCTCAAGACCGGCATGTACCGTGGCCGGCAGGTGATCGTGAAGAAGGTCGAGAGCGACGAGGACGACGAGGGCTGAAGCGCCCCGCTTCCAAACGACGAAAGCCGGCCCGCGGAAGCGTGGCCGGCTTTTTCATGCCGTGGGCCGATCTGTCGAAACCGGAAGAACTGGTAGCGGCGGAGGGACTCGAACCCCCGACACAGGGATTATGATTCCCCCGCTCTACCAACTGAGCTACGCCGCCGGAACGGCCTGGAGATATGATCAGGCCGCAGTGCTGTCAAGCGATGACGAAGCCGGGACGGCGCGCCTGATCCAGCCGCCGCCGAGCACCCGCTCGCCGTCGTAGACCACCGCCGCCTGGCCCGGCGCCACCCCGCTTTGCGACGCCTTGAACGCGACTGTCGCGGTGTTGCCGTGGGCGAGCTCGACCACGCCGGGCACGGCCGGCTCGTTGTAGCGGTGCTTGATCGCGAGCTCGCGGCCGAGCGGCCAATCGCCGAGCCGGTTGGCGTCCTCGAGCTCGACCGTGCCCACGAGCCCGGCGCGGCGCGGCCCGACCCGCACCTCGGCCGCCTCGGCATCGAGGCCTATGACATAGAGCCGTTCCGCGGCTGCAACGCCCAGACCCCGCCTCTGGCCCACCGTATAATGGCCGATGCCGGCATGCTCGCCGAGCTTGCGGCCGTCGACGTGGAGGATCGCCCCCTTGCGCATCGCCTTGGGCTCGAGCTTGCCGACGATGCGGCTGTAGTGGCCTTCCGGCACGAAGCAGATGTCCTGGCTCTCCGGCTTGGCGGCCACCGGCAATGCCAGGCGCTGGGCCTCCCGCCGGGTCGCCTCCTTGTCGAGGCCGCCCAAGGGAAAGCGGACGAAATCGAGCTGGCTGGGCGTGGTCGCAAAGAGGAAATAGCTCTGGTCCTTGCCGGCATCGACCGCCCGCCAGAGCTCGGCCCCGGTGGCGCCGCCGACACGCCGCGCGTAATGCCCGGTCGCCAGTGCCGCTGCACCCAGATCCCGGGCCACCTCCAAGAGATCGGTGAACTTGATCTTCTGGTTGCAGCGCACGCAGGGAATCGGTGTTCGGCCATGGGCATAGGACGCGGCGAAATCGTCGATCACCGCGGCCTTGAAGCGGGCCTCGAAGTCGAGGACGTAGTGCGGGATGCCGATGGCGTCGGCGACGTTCCTGGCGTCCTTGATGTCCTGCCCGGCGCAGCAGGCACCCTTCTTGGCGGTGGCCGCGCCGTGGTCGTAGAGTTGCAGCGTGATGCCCACCACGTCGAGCCCGGCCTCGTGCAGGAGGGCTGCCGTCACCGCGCTGTCGACGCCGCCCGACATGGCGACCACGACACGGGCACCGGGTTCGAGGGCGAGGCTTTCGGCGGTGATGCGGGCCATGGATGAGCTACTCGAGCAGACTGGTTTTGGGGACGTTGACGACGAGGCCGTCGAGCGACGCATCGAGCGCGATCTGGCAGCCGAGCCGCGACGTCGGCGCCAAGCTCTCGGCCAGGTCCAGCATGTCCTCCTCCTCGGGCGAGGCCACCGGCAGTCGTTCGAAAAAGCCCGGCTCGACGATCACGTGACAGGTTGCACAGGCCATCGAGCCGCCGCAAGCGCCCTCGATCGCGATGTCCTCTTGGCGGGCCACGTCCAGCAGGGTCTCGCCCAGCCGCGCCTCGCAAACCCGTTCCCGCCCGCCCGGCAGGACGAACGTCACCCGAACCGTGCGCAAAGGATCAGACCGAGAAGCTCTCGCCGCAGCCGCAGCGCGCTTTCTCGTTCGGGTTCTTGAAGACGAACATGGCACCCAGCTTGTCCTCGACCCAGTCGATCTCGGTGCCGAGCACGTACATCACGGCCGCGGGCTCCACGACGAGCTTGACCCCGTCCTTCTCGACCACGGTGTCGCCCTCGCCGATCTCCTGGGTGAAGTCGAGCTTGTAGCTCATGCCGGAACAGCCCGTGGTCTTGACGCCCAGGCGAATGCCGGCGGCATCCGGCCCATGGTTGGCCAGGAGCTCACGCGCCCGGGCGACGGCGGCCGGCGTCAGGTCGACGAGCTGGGGCACGGGGCGTTCGGCGGTCATGAGCATCAGTCCCAAAGCAGAGTACGCCATTGAATGTTGGCCGGAACGACCTCACGCGCAAGGTGTAGCGGTTTCGACGAGCTCCAAACTCTCAGGCTGCGGCACGTGGGCGACGCCGCGCGAGTTCGCTCCAGGCGTCGAGGAAACGGGCGATGTCGGCGATCTCGGTGCTCCAGCCGAGGCTGACCCGGATGGTGCCGTCGGCGAGCGCGGCGGGGATGCCCATGGCATCCAGGACGTGGCTGCGCGCCACCTTGCCCGAGGAGCAGGCAGCACCGGCCGAGACGGCGACGCCGGCGAGATCGAGCGCCATCACCTGGGTTGCCGCCGGCACCCCCGGCAGGGCCACGGCGGCGATGTGCGGCAGGCGTGGCGCACCCTCGGCGATGACGACGGCGTCCGCAGCAATCCCCCGGATGCCGGCCTCGAGCTCGAGGCGCATGGCGGCGAGCCGGTCCGCGGGCGGTTCCGAGGCGGCGGCGGCAGCCGCGAAGCCGGCGATGCCGCTGGTGTTCTCGGTGCCGGCGCGCTTGCGGCCCTCCTGGCCGCCGCCGCCGAGCAGGGGCGGAACGGCCTCTGGATCGCGCAGCCAAAGCGCTCCCGAGCCTTTGGGCCCGCCGAGCTTGTGGGCGGAAGCGGCGAGGCTGTCGCAACCGAGGGCCGCCACGTCCACCGTGATCCGGCCGAGCGCCTGGACCGCATCGACGTGCAGCCGGGCGCCTGCGGCGTGCACCAGCGCTGCCGCCTCGGCGACCGGCTGGATCACGCCGGTCTCGTTGTTGCCGAGCATGAGCGCGACCAGCGAGACGTCGCCGCGGGCGAGCCGTGCTTCGAGCGCGTCGAGAGCGAGTCGGCCGGCCTCGTCCACCGGCAGGGTCTCGACGCCGGGCCGGGCCAGGATGGAAGGATGCTCGACGGCCGAGGCGAGAACGGCGCCGTCGGAAGATGCCAGAATCGTCGCATTGGCCTCGGTGGCGCCGCTGGTGAAGACCAGCTCACCCAGGCGCTCGGCGCCGATCGCCCTCGCGATGACCGTCCGCGCCCGCTCCACCACGGCCCGGGCCGCCCGGCCTTCGGCGTGGACCGACGACGGATTGCCGAAGCGCTCGAGGGCGTCGAGGACGGCCGCCCGCGCCTCGGGGCGCAGCGGCGAGGTGGCGGCGTGATCGAGATAGACGCGCTGCCTCGTGCTCACCCGCACCCCTTCTCAGCAATGCAGATTGGCTCAGCGATGCAGATTGGCGACCACCCGGCGCTCGTCGTCGCTCTCGGCCGCGGCCGGCGGGTGGCGCAGCCGGGTGACCTCGTCCTCGAGCTCGTCGACGCGCTTGCAGAGCCGCTCGATCGCCGATTGCAGCGGATCCGCCACCGCGCCGGGCTCGTTGCCGTAGGCCGGAAAGCAGCGCCAATCGACCGGCACCGGGCGACGGACCACGCGCGCCGGCACGCCGACCACGGTGGTGTTGGCCTCGACGGCCTCGAGCACCACGGCATTCGAGCCGATCCGCGCGCCGCGGCCGACGGTGAAGGGGCCGAGCACGGCAGCGCCGGCGCCGACGATCACCCCGTCCTCGAGGGTCGGGTGACGCTTGCCGGGATCGCCGCTGACGCCGCCGAGCGTCACCGCCTGGTAGAGCGTGACGTCGTCACCGATCTCGGCGGTCTCGCCGATCACCACACCCATGCCGTGGTCGATGAAGAAGCGCTCGCCGATCACCGCACCCGGATGGATCTCGATCCCGGTCAAAAAGCGGCTGACCTGGGAGAGCCAGCGCGCGCTCAGGCGCCAGCCGCGTACCCAGAGGCGATGCGCCAGACGATGCGCCAGCAGCGCGTGCAGGCCCGGATAGCAGAGCAGCACCTCGATCTTCGACCGCGCCGCCGGGTCACGGGCGAAAACGGCCTCGATGTCGTCGCGGATTTTCTTGAACATCGGCGCTCGCATGCGGTATAGCCCCCATCCTGCCCAACGCCGGCCGTCCCGCGTCGATCGGGGGATCACGTATGATGCCCCGACTCTCTGACCGAGCCCTGCCGGGAGATCGCGAGTATAGGTCGGCGTGCGGGCGGGTCAATCAAGGGATAGCGTGCCGTCGTCGGCAGGCTGCGTCCGCCGGCCGCCACGGTCGTGTGCGACGTCGGGCGATGCGGATCGGTGGAGATCCGGGTCGGCCGGACGGCCGGTGACGACAGGCGCGGCGCAGGAATGGAACGAGGAATGCCAGAAGTCATCTTCAACGGGTCCGATGGCCGGCTCGAGGGGCGCTACGTGCACGGCGAGGGGCCGACGCCGCCCTTGGCCATCATCCTGCACCCGCACCCGCAATACGGCGGGACGATGAACAATCGCCTCGTTCATCTGATGTTTCACATGTTCGCGAGGCGCGGCTTCTCGACGCTGCGCTTCAACT
>SLRI01000584.1 GCA_007131045.1 Rhodospirillales bacterium | reverse complement strand
TCCCCAACGGCACCGGCGGGCTCGAGGATCGCCTCGCCGTGCTCTGGACCAACGGGGTCGAGACCGGCAGGTTGACGCCCAACGAGTTCGTCGCCGTCACCTCGACCAATATCGCCAAGATCTTGAACGTCTATCCGAAGAAGGGGGCGATCGTCGAAGGGGCGGACGCCGATATCGTGGTCTGGGACCCCAAGCTCTCGAAGACCATCACCGCCGCCTCGCAGAAGTCGATCATCGACTACAACGTGTTCGAGGGGGTCAAGGTGACAGCCTTGCCGCGCTACACGCTGAGCCGCGGCGAGATCGTCTGGGCGGACGGGCAAAACAGCCAGCCGCAGGCGGGGCGCGGGCGCTTCGTGCCGCGGCCGGCCTTCCCGGCGCCGCACCAGGCGTTGTCGAAGTGGAAGGAGCTGACGGCACCGAGGCGGGTGGAGCGTGATCCGACCAACATTCCGTCGGGCGTCTGATCACGCATGACCGCTGGCGCGCGGGCTCCGGTCATCGAAGCGCGGGGCCTGTCCTTGACCTTCGAGACCAATGACGGGCCGGTGCATGCCCTCTCCGATGTCGATCTGGTGGTCGAGAAGGGCGATTTCGTCTCGTTCATCGGCCCCTCGGGCTGCGGCAAGACGACGTTCTTGAGGGTCGCGGCCGACCTCGAGCAGCCGACCTCGGGCAGCATCCGGGTCAACGGGATGAGCCCGGCCGAAGCCCGGCAGAAGCGGGCCTACGGCTACGTCTTTCAGGCGGCGGGCCTCTTCCCCTGGCGGACGATCGAGGCGAATATCCGCCTGCCGCTGGAGATCATGGGTTACTCCCGGGCCGAGCAGCGCGAGCGGGTCCGCCGGGTCATGGCCCTGGTCGAGCTCGAAGGCTTCGAGGGCAAGCATCCCTGGCAGCTCTCGGGCGGCATGCAGCAGCGCGCCTCGATCGCCCGGGCCCTCGCCTTCGATGCCGACATCCTCTTGATGGACGAGCCCTTCGGGGCGCTCGACGAGATCGTCCGCGACAAGCTGAACGAGCAGTTGCTGGCGCTCTGGCGGCGGACCGAGAAGACCATCGGCTTCGTCACCCACTCGATCCCGGAAGCCGTCTTTCTCTCGACCCGGATCGTCGTCATGTCGCCGCGGCCGGGGCGGGTCACCGACGTGATCGAGAGCACGCTCTCGCCGGACGACCGGCCGCTGCACATCCGGGAAAGCCGGGACTTCCTCGAGATCGCGGCCCGGGTGCGCGATGGCCTCCGGGCCGGCCTCGGCGACGAGATCTAGTAGTGATCCTCCAGCGTCTCCTCTCGGGCAACACCTTGCCGGTGCTCACGGTCGTCGGCTTCATCATCGCCCTTTGGTACCTGATGGCGGTCGTGCTCAATGCGCCCTGGGCCTATGATCAGGCGGGGCGGCAGGGGGTCACGCTCGGCTTCGACGACCTGGTGGCGGCGACCTGGAGCCAGGACCGGCCGCGACTGCCGGCACCGCACCAGGTGACGGCCGAGTTCTGGAAGACCACGGTCGAGGTGGCGCCGACCTCGAGGCGCAGCCTCGTCCATCACGCCTGGATCACGCTTTCGGCGACGCTCCTGGGCTTCGCTATGGGAACGGCACTCGGCATCCTGCTCGCCGTCGCCATCGTCCACAACCGGGCGATGGACGCGAGCGTCATGCCCTGGGTGATCGCCAGCCAGACCATCCCGATCCTCGCCATAGCACCGATGATCATCGTCGTGCTCGCGTCTCTCGGCCTCACCGGGCTGCTGCCCAAGGCGGTGATCTCGATGTATCTCTCGTTCTTTCCGGTCGCCGTCGGCATGGTGAAGGGGTTGCGCAGCCCCGATCGGATGCTGCTCGATCAGATGCACACCTGGAACGCGAGCCGCACCCAGACCTTTGCCAGGCTGCGCTGGCCGGCAGCATTGCCCTTCCTCTTCGCCTCCTTGAAGGTGGCGGTAGCGGCCAGCCTCGTGGGGGCGATCATCGGAGAATTGCCGACCGGCGCCGTCGCTGGCCTGGGTGCGCGCATGCTCTCGGGCAGCTATTACGGGCAGACCGTGCAGATCTGGTCCGCCCTGGTCATGGCCTCGATCCTGGCGGCCTCGCTGGTCGCCCTCGTCGGCCTCGCCGAGCGCGTCACCGGGCGGCTCATGGGAGCCAGACCTTGAACACGCTCGTGGTCGGTGCCCTGGCCATCTGGGCCTCGGCCTGGTGGTTCAACGTCCGGCTCTCGAAGCTGCCGCAGAACCGCCTGGTCGGCCTGCTGCAGCCGCTGCTCTTCGGGGTCACGCTCCTGGTGCTCTGGGAGCTCCTGGTCCGTGGCTTCGCGGTCAGCCCGGTGCTGCTGCCGGCGCCCTCGGCGATCGGTGCGCGGTTCGCCGCCAGCCTGCCGATCCTCTGGGCCGACCTCGTTCAGACCTTCGTGAAGGGGGCCTTGACCGGCTACGCCATCGGCTGCGGCAGTGCGATCCTGGTCGCCATCGCTGTCGATCGGTTGCCGTTCCTGCGCCGCGGCCTCCTGCCGGTCGGCAATTTCGTCGCCGCCCTGCCGATCATCGGCATGGCGCCGATCATGGTCATGTGGTTCGGCTTCGACTGGCAGTCCAAGGCCGCCGTGGTGGTCCTCATGTGCTTTTTTCCAATGCTGGTGAACAGCGTTCAGGGCCTCATCACCACCGACCACCTGCAGCGCGACCTGATGCGCACCTATGCCGCGAGCTACTGGCAAACACTCTTCAAATTGCGGTTGCCGGCGGCGTCACCTTTTCTCTTCAACGGCTTGAAAATCTGCACGACACTGGCATTGATCGGTGCCATCGTCGCGGAGTTCTTCGGCTCGCCGACCGTCGGCATGGGCTTTCGGATCTCGACCGAGGTCGGCCGGCTGCAGCTCGACATGGTGTGGGCCGAGATCACCGTCGCCGCCGTGGTCGGCTCGTCGTTCTACGGGCTCGTCGCCCTGGTCGAGCGGATGGTGACCTTCTGGCACCCGTCGCAGCGGGGCTAGAGGACGACACTCTTCAACAACGGGAGACACGAGATGAAGCGTTTGTTTTTGGGAGCTTCGGCGATCGCTCTGCTCGCCGGCGGCACCGCGACAGCGGCGGACGAGGTGACCCTGCAGCTCAAATGGGTGACCCAGGCGCAGTTCGCCGGCTACTACGTGGCCCTGCACGAGGGCTTCTACGAGGCGGAAGACCTCGACGTCACGATCAACCCCGGCGGCCCGGACATCGCCCCGCCGCAGGTCCTCGCCGGCGGCGGTGCCGACGTCATCGTCGAATGGATGCCGGCGGCCCTGGCCGCGCGCGAGGCCGGCCTGCCGCTGGTCAACATCGCCCAGCCGTTCAAGCGCTCGGGCATGATGCTCACCTGCCGCAACGATTCCGGCGTCACCTCGGTCGAGGACTTCCCGGGCGAGACCCTGGGCGTCTGGTTCTTCGGCAACGAGTACCCCTTCCTCTCCTGGATGGCGAGCCTCGGCATCCCGACCGACGGAGGCGAGGATGGGGTCACCGTGCTGCGCCAGGGCTTCAACGTCGACCCGCTGTTGCAGAACCAGGCCGCCTGCATCTCGACCATGACCTACAACGAGTACTGGCAGGTGATCGACGCCGGGTTCAGCGAGGACGACCTCACCGTCTTCAAGTACGAGGACATGAATGTGTCCACGCTCGAGGACGGGCTCTATGTCCGCGAGGAGCGGCTCGAGGATCCCGAATTCGTCGAGAAGATGGCGCGCTTCGTGCGGGCCTCGATGCAGGGCTGGCAGTGGGCCGTCGAGAACCCCGAGGAAGCGGCGATGATCGTACTCGAATACGACGAGACCGGCGCGCAGCAGGAGCACCACCAGATCCGCATGATGGGCGAGGTGGCGCTCCTGGTCGAGGGCTCGACGGGCGAGCTCGATCCCGAGGACTACAACCGGACGGTCGAGACCCTACTCGCAGCCGGCTCCGATCCGGTGATCACCCGGGAGCCGGAAGGTGCCTGGACCCACATGGTGACCGACGAGGCCTTGAACTGAGCACGCGGCGTGCCCTCGAGCCGATCGAGGGCACGCCGCTTTGGCCTCAAACCAGGGCGATCACCCGGCTCGGGCCGCCCGTCGCACCCTGGATCTTGGGGGAACCCACGACCAGCGTGGCGCCTGTAGCCGGCAGGTCGCCGAGATTGGCGACGCATTCGAGCCCCCAGCGATTGGTCGGCAGCCAGGCATAGTGGGTGGCGAAATCGGCCGATGGGCCGTAATCCAGCGACAGCGTGTCGACAGCCATGCCGATGACGTTGGCCTCCTCCATCAGCATCTCGGCAGCCTCCAGGTGGAAGCCCGGAAAGTGCATCACCCCCTCGTCGTCGGCGTTGCGGAAGCGCTGGTCGGTGGCGAAGCGGTCCCAGCCCGAGCGCATGGCGATGCAGGCGCCGTCCGGGATCGCCCCGTGCTCGCTGATCCAGGCGCGGATGTCGTCCGGCGTCACCTGGGCGTCGGGATCCGCCTCGGCCTTGGCCCGGATGTCGATCACGGCGAGCGGCACCACCAGGTTCTCGACCGGGATCGCATCCGCGGTCTGCCCGTCGGCCGAGAAGTGGATGGGCGCATCGAGATGCGTGCCGGTGTGCTCGTTGAGGTGCCATTCTTTGAGGTTGAAGCCGTCATCGGCGAAGTCGAAGACCTGCTCGAGCGAAAGGCCCGGCTCGCCGAAATAGGTGGGGAAATCCGGCGGCAGTGTGTGGGTCAGGTCGACCACGCGCGAGAAGCTCGCCGGTGACTGCGCGAAGGCCGGGGCGCGCGGCGCCATGACGGCGGTCGCGGCCGCCATGGCCGCACTCCCGACGAACAGCCGGCGCCGGCTCAGGCGGTGGACGATGCTCTCGTGACAGCCCGGTACACACACTTCGCGTTCCTCCTTTTCACTCGGGTGGCATCGAGCTTCTTCGAAGTGCGGGCCCATCGCAAGTCGGACGATGCGGCAGGTCAGCCGGTCGGTGGCAGCTCGCGGCCGAGGCGGACGGCGGTCTGACCCGGCCAAAGGCGCCTGGACGGCATGATCAAGACGCAGTCGTCGTAGGGCGTGCGGATGACCCGATCGCCGTCGGTGGCGATCTGCGTGCCGGCCTTCTCGATCGTCTCGAGGCCGCGATAGGGTTCGGCGAAGGCGAACCGATCGGTCGCGACGGTCACGGCCTCGGTCACCTCGATCAGCCGCTGCGCCGGTGGTGTCGGCCGTTGCCGCAGAAAATCGGCACCAGCCTCGGGATCGACGCTGCCAGTCGCCTGAAGAAAGCGCAGCGCCGTCTCGATCGCCCGCGGCCCGGCCTCGGCCTCCCAGTGCTGGCCGCATTCGACCAGGAGCGCATTCTTCGCCGAGCCGGGATCGGCAAAGCCGCCGTAGTCGCGCAACCGACGGCCCGCCGCGTGCCCCGCATCGCTGACGACGACGGCCGGCACCCCCACCGCCCGGGCGAGCTCGCGGCCCTTGGCCAGCGGGCCGGCGAGCATCAGGGGCTCGGTGGCGTGCTGCATCGAGTGGATGTCGAGCAACAGGTCGATCTCGTCGATCACCGGGCGGAGTTCGCGGGCGCGGCAGAGCTCGACACTGTCGCGTCGGCCGCCCAGCACCTCGGGCGACCAGAC
>SLRI01000384.1 GCA_007131045.1 Rhodospirillales bacterium | reverse complement strand
TGGTCCCCGAGGAGCGGCGCGCCTGGCACGCCGGGCTGGCGGCATGGGGTCCGATCGACGACGTCAACGGCCACTCGATCGGCATCGAGCTGGTCAATCCGGGTCACGACTGGGGCTACCGCGCCTTCCCGCAACCGCAAGTCACGGCCTTGATCGACCTCGCCGGCGCGATTCTCGATCGCCACCAGCTGGCGCCCGCTGCCGTCATCGCGCACAGCGACGTCGCCCCGGCCCGCAAGATCGACCCCGGCGAACTCTTTCCCTGGGCCGAACTCGCGACCCACGGCATCGGCATCTGGCCCGAAGTGGTCGCACCGCGACCCGTCGCTACGGCCTCGGCCCTAGGTGCGCTCGCTAGCATCGGCTACCGCTTCGACCTGCCGAATACCCAACCCGCCCAAATCGTCGCGGCCTTCCAGCGGCACTGGCGCCAAGCCAGGGTCGACGGGAAGCTCGATCCCGAAACCATGGGCGCCATCGCCGCCGTCGCCGGCTTGTGCCGGGGCGGCGACCCGCCTACATGACCAGCGGGTGCGCGGCGGTCGGGTGACCGCTCGGGGCGCGTCGGGCAACCGGCACGTTTCCGGGAGGAAAGTCCGGGCTCCACGGAAAAACGGTGCCGGGTAACACCCGGCGGGGGCGACCCTAGGGAAAGTGCCACAGAGAGCAGTCCGCCCGCCGGGATCTCCGCAGCTTCGGGCCGCGGACGATCTGCGGGTCAGGGTGAAAGGGTGCGGTAAGAGCGCACCGCGCTGCCGGCGACGGCGGCGGCACGGCAAACCCCACCGGGAGCAAGACCGAATAGGAGCGGCGGCGTCTTCGGACGCGACCCTTTCCGGGTCGGCCGCTCGGGTAGGTTGCACGAGGCGTGCGGCGACGCACGTCCCAGATGAATGGTCACCCCTCGACCCCGATCGAGGACAGAACCCGGCTTATAGACCGCCCGCACCCGGGCTCGCACCCGAGCCTGTCGCCACAGCTGATCGAGGGCCGCTCCCGTCCGGCTCGCCAGCACCTCTCGAAGCCGCGGCATTCCAGCTTTATCCACAGCTTCTTGGCGGTTTCTCCAATACTTATCCACAGAATTATTCTTGACACGCCGACGGTATATTGTTTCAGTAAGTTACGAAAACTCTTTGGCGTGGCACCTGAAACACCGGACCTTGACCGTAGGCGAGGCGGCGGGTAGTCTCATGCAACCTGAACGGGCAAACGAAATGGCATCGTTACAAGTAGAGCTTCGAGCTCCGCAAATCATTCGTTCTACTGTGAGGCTGTTTTTCACCGTCTGATCGATAATTTACCGCTTGCAATCAGTATTCGCGTGATAGTAGAATAAGATTACAGAGGTCGCCGGTCCGGGCGACCGGGGTCGGGGCAGCGCAGCTTGAACCGGAGCGGGATGGCGAAAGCTGATGAGCAGTAGATTTATTATAGGGTTCGGATCGTGTTCTCGCTCTCCATGGGAAGTTTCGACGTCCCCCGTGAACGCATCGGAGCGCTCGGTTGGGGACAGCGTTACGACATGCCGGGTGCACACCCTCGAGCGCAGCTTGTGGAGCGTTCGTGCGAGGCTCGCAAGAGCCGGATACGGCGGCGACGCCGTCATGTCCAGGGCCGCCTCGCCGTCCACCGCCTCGTCGGCGACCGAAATGCCGAGCGCCGACCTGTCGAGGTGCGACATGGCTGGGGAGGTGCCCGAATGAGCCATGCCCCGGTGCTGCTCGATGCGATGCTGCGGGCCTTGGCACCGGCCGAGGGCGATGTCGTCGTCGATGCGACTTTCGGCGGTGGCGGCTACAGTCGCGCGATCCTCGCTGCTGCCGACTGTCGGGTGATCGGCCTCGACCGCGACCCCGCAGCCGTCGCCCGTGGCCGCGCCCTGGCCGCCGCCGAGCCGCGCTTCACCATGCTCGAGGGCCGGTTCGGCGAGCTCGCCGAACACCTGGCCCGGATCGGCATCAGCGCTGTCGACGGACTGGTCGCCGACCTCGGCGTCTCCTCCTTCCAGCTCGACGAGCCCGAGCGCGGCTTTTCCTTTCAGGCCGAAGGCCCGCTCGACATGCGGATGGGCAACGCCGGCGAAACCGCAGCCGAGCTCGTCGCCCGGTCGGACGAAAGCGCGCTCGCCCGTCTCTTTTTCGAGCTCGGCGAGGAGCCCGAGGCCGGTCGCATCGCCCGCGCCATCGTCAGACGGCGGGCCGAACAGCCGATCACCACGACGGCCGAGCTCGCCTCCCTGATTGCTGCGACCAAACGCCGGGTGAAGCCCGGCCGGACACCGGCGACCCAGGTGTTCCAGGCGCTCCGGCTCGCGGTCAACGACGAGCTCGGCGAAATCGACCGGCTGCTGGGCCAGAGCCTCGACCTCTTGCGCCCCGGCGGCCGCCTCGTCCTGGTGGCGTTCCACAGCCTAGAGGATCGGCGGATCAAGCGCTTCGTCGACGAGCTGAGCGAGCGCCGTGCCAAGCCGTCCCGCCACGTGCCGCTCCTCGCCACTTCCCGGCCCAAGTTGCGCTGGCTGGAGCGCAAGGTCGTCAAGCCCGCAGAATCCGAGGTGGCCCGCAACCCACGCGCCCGCTCGGCACGGCTGCGCGCCGCCGTCCGCCTCGCCGATGACGACGAACAGGCACCGGCCGGCGCCGCCCGGGGACCCGAGGTCTGCCGGGGACCCGAGGTCTGGAGGTGCGCTGCATGATCCAGCATTACGTGCCGATCCTCACCATCCTCATCGTGATGGCCGCCACAAGCCTGTTCAACCTCAAATACGCGGTGGTCGCGGCCGAGGGCGAGATCTCGCGCATCGAGCAGGAGATCGAGGCCGAGCGCTGGCGGCTGCGCACGCTGGAAGCCGACTGGGCGCACCTCGCCCGCGTCGATCGTCTGGCGGCGCAGGCGCGGGCCCTCGGCATGGCGCCCGCGACCCTGGACCGCGTGGTCGAGGCAGCGCAGATCGGCGACTATCGCCTCCTGCAACTCGCCCGCCAGCCGCGTCCCGCCGAGCTGCCCGAAGGCGTCCAGCTGGAGTTCCGGGTCAAGCCGGTGACCGCCTTCGCCCTGCCGAGCCTGAACGCGAGAACCGACCACCTGGGACAGGGCTGGTGACCGTGACCGTGGGTGAGCCCGAGTGAGCGTGCGCCCGGACCATGGAATGACTGGTATCGGCGCCGGGCGGCTCCGGTTGCTCGCGCTCTGCTTCGTCCTCGCCTTTACCAGCATCGGCCTGCGCCTCGTCGACATGGCGACCGCCGGCCAGCGCAGCGCCGCCACCACGCCGCGCGGAGTCGAGGAAGGCATCGAGCTGCGCCGGGCCGCCATCCACGACCGCAACGGCGAACTGCTCGCCAGCAATATCGTCACGCTCTCGGTGATCGGCGACCCGCTCTTGATGAATGATCCCGAGGCCGCCGCCATAGCGCTGGCCCGAGTGCTCGACGGGGTGAACGCGGCCGAGCTCAACGCCCGCTTCGCCCGGGGCGGCCGCTTCGCCTGGGTCAAGCGGCAGATCTCGCCCGCCGAACAGGCGGCCGTCCTCGAGCTCGGCCTGCCCGGCATCGGCTTCGAGCTCGGCGAGCGGCGGGTCTATCCCAGGGGCCGCGAGGCGGCGCACGTGCTCGGCTTCGTCGGCATCGACAACCAGGGCCTCGCCGGCATCGAATACGGCCTGGACGAGGAACTCCGCGGTGGGGCCGCGCTGGACAAGCCCGACCTCGCCCTCTCGCTCGACCGGCGGATCCAGCGCATCGCCCATGCCGCGACCGAGGCCGGCGTCGACCGGTTCGCGGCCCAGGGCGCCTGCACCATCGTGCTCGATATCCTGACCCGCGAGCTTCTCGCCCTGGTCAGCCTGCCCGACTACGACCCCAACCACGCCGAGCGCGCTTCCAGCGAGGCGCGGCGCAATCGCTGCACCGCGGACGTCTACGAACTGGGGTCGCTGTTCAAGGTGGTGAGCACCGGCATGGCACTCGAAAGTGGCGACGTCTCGATTTACGACCGCTTCGACGCCACCGAGTCGCTCAGGATCGGTCGTCACCAGATTCGCGATTTCCGTGGCCACCAGCGCTGGCTCTCACTACCCGAGGTGTTCGCCTTCTCCTCCAACATCGGCACGGTCAAGATGACCTTCGCCGCCGGCGGCAGCGAGGCGCAAAAGCCGTTCCTCGATACGCTGGGCCTGTTCAGCCGCCCCATCCTCGAGGTGCCGGAGACGACCCGGCCGCTGGTTCAGGAGCGCTGGCCGGACATCGTCAGCGCCACCGTCTCCTACGGTCACGGCATCTCCGTCTCGCCGTTGCAGTTCACCGAGGCGGTGGCGTCGCTGGTCGGCGACGGCAAGCGGCTGCCGGCGACCTTCCTCCGCCGCGATCCCGACGACCTTCGGGCCCTCCTGGATGAGGCCCCGACCGTCGTCTCCGAACGGACGATCAAGGATCTGCGCTGGCTGATGTGGCTCACCGTCGAGCGCGGCACCGGGGCCAATGGCGGGGTCCGAGGCTACCTGGTCGGCGGCAAGACCGGCACTGCCGACAAGGCCACCGGCAACCGCCGCGGCTATGACGGCCGGGCCGTCATTTCCTCCTTCGTCGGCGTTTTTCCCGCCGACGCCCCCCGCTATGCGGTGCTCTCGGTGCTCGACGAGCCCAAGGGTGATGCCGATACCTGGGGCTTTCGCACCGGCGGCTGGACCGCGGCACCGGTGGTCTCGCGGATCATCGCCCAGGCCGGGCCGGTTCTCGGCGTGCCGAAAAAGGCGCCCGAAATCGAGGCCGCCTTCGCCGACAAACTGCAGGTCATGCCGGTCATGAACGGCCGCACCCGACGGATGGAGGACGGCTTTGCGGCTGCCAGCCTTACTCGCTGAGGAAGCCCGGCGCTTTCCTGATACGGGCCCTGATACCGGCGACACGGCCGCGTCCGTCCGCAACCCGCAGGACGTGACGATCAAGGGCCTCGCCTCGGACAGCCGCCACGTCGAGCCGGGCCAGCTCTTCGCTGCCCTCTCCGGCACCCAGGCGGACGGCCACATCTTCATCCCCGAGGCGCTGGAGAAGGGAGCCGTAGCCGTCCTCGGCAGCCCCGCCGCCGAAGCCTACGCCCAGCTCGTCCCGGTCATCGTCGACGCCAACCCGCGCCGCCGCCTGGCCCGGCTCGCCGCCTGCTTCTTCGGCAGCCAGCCGGGCTTCACCGCCGCCGTCACCGGCACCAACGGCAAGACCTCGATCGCCAGCTTCACCCGGCAGCTCTGGGACCGCCTCGGCATGCGTGCAGCGAGCCTGGGCACCCTCGGCCTGGAGAGCGCCGGCCGCTGGCCGAAGAGCTCGCTGACCACCCCCGACGCCATCACCCTGCACCGCCTGGCATCCGAGCTCGCCAAGGCCGGCGTCGACCATCTCGTCGTCGAGGCCTCGAGCCACGGGCTCGACCAGGAACGGCTCGCCGGCCTGCGCATCGACGCCGCCGCCTTTTCCAACATCAGCCGCGACCACTTCGACTATCACGGCAGCTTCGAGGCCTACCTCGAGGCCAAGGCCCACCTGTTCGGCGACTGCCTCGCACCGGGTGGCACGGCCGTCCTCAACGCCGACAGCCCGGAGTTCGAGCGGCTGGCGGACCTCGCCCGGGCTCGCGGCGCCGAGGTGGTCGATTTCGGCACCGGCGCACGGCGGCTTCGCCTCATCGATCGCCGGCCCGAGCTCACCGGCCAGATACTCGAGATCGACGCCATGGGCAGGCGACACCGCTTTCGCTCGGGCCTCGTCGGTGCGTTTCAGGCGCACAACGTGCTGGCGGCGCTGGGCCTCGCCACCGCCGGCGGGGCACCGCTCGACCTCGCACTCGAGGCCTTGGCCGAGCTCCGCGGCGCTCCCGGGCGGATGCAGCTCGTGGCCCGCCACCCTAGGGGTGCGCCGGCTTTCGTCGACTACGCCCACACCCCGGACGCGCTGGCCAAGGCGCTCGAAGCGCTGCGCCCGCACACCAAGGGCCGGCTCGCCGTCGTCTTCGGCTGCGGTGGCAATCGCGACAAGGGCAAGCGGCCGCTGATGGGCAGGCTCGCGGTGGATCTCGCCGATCTCGTCTACGTCACCGACGACAACCCGAGAAACGAGGACCCGGCATCCATCCGCCGCGAGATCCTGGCGCCGCTCGCGGGCGAAGCCGACAAAGTGGTGGAGATCGGTGACCGGGCCGCTGCCATCCGCACCGCCTTCGCCGCGCTCGAGGCCGGCGACGTGCTGGTCGTCGCCGGCAAGGGGCACGAGGTCGGCCAGATCGTCGGCGACACGACCCTGCCCTTCGACGACGCCAGCGAGATCAAGGCGGCCCTGGCGGCCCTGGAGAGCGCCGCATGATGGCCGAAGCCTCGAGCAGCAATCCGCCACCACTCTGGCAGGCGGTGGACGCGGCGGCCGCCACCAGTGGCCGCAGCCGCCGCGACTGGAAGGCCAAGGGGGTCGCGATCGACAGCCGTACCCTGCAGCCGGGCGAGCTCTTCATCGCCCTTGAGGGCCCCAACCGCGACGGTCACGGCTTCGTCCGCGACGCGCTCGCCAGGGGAGCGGCGGCGGCCGTCGTCACCCACCGTCCCGAAGATGTCGCCGAGGACGCGCCGCTGCTGCTCGTCGACGACACCCAGGCGGCGCTCGAGGGCCTCGGCCGCTTCGGCCGCAACCGTGCGGCCGCCCGGATGATCGGTGTCACCGGCAGCGTCGGCAAGACCGGCACCAAGGAGATGCTGCGCCAAGTGCTGCTCGGCTTCGGCACCTGCCACGCCAGCCGGGCGAGCTACAACAATCACTGGGGCGTGCCGCTGACGCTGGCCAACCTGCCGCCCGAGACGGCGTTCGCCGTGGCGGAGATCGGCATGAACCACGCGGGCGAGATCAGGGCACTGACCAAGATCGCCCGGCCGCACGTCGCCGTGATCACCGCCGTGGCCCCGGCACATCTCGCCTTCTTCAGGGACACAGCCGAGATCGCGGATGCCAAGGCCGAAATTTTCGAGGGCCTGGAGCCCGGTGGGGTCGCCGTCATCAACGCCGAGACCCTGCACAGCGACCGTCTCGCAGAGGCAGCCCAACGCTCTACCCGCAATATCGTCACCTTCGGCACGGCCGCGAGCGCCGACGTTCGACTCACCGAGTTCGCGAGCGAGGCCGACGGCAGCCGGGTCGAGATCAGTCTGGCCGGGCGCACGCTGAGGCTGCATTTGAGCGCCCCCGGCCGGCACTGGGCGATGAACGGCCTCGCGGTGCTGGCCACGGCCGAGCGCCTCGGCCTCGATCTCGATCGGGCGGCCGAGCGCCTGGCCGGGCTGCGCCCCGGCGCCGGCCGGGGTGCCATGCGCGAGATCACCAGGGCCGGCGGCAGCATTCGCCTCTTGGACGAGAGCTACAACGCCAACCCTGCCTCGATGGCAGCCGCGATCGACGTGCTCGGCCGCCAACCCGGCCGCAAGATCGCCGTGCTGGGCGACATGCTAGAATTGGGCGAAAAGGGCCGGGAGCTCCACGCCGACCTCGCTCGACCGCTCGCCGAGGCCACGGTCGACCTGGTCTTCACCAGTGGCCCACTGATGCGCCACCTGCACGACGCCCTGCCCGCGAGCCGCAAGGCGGCCTGGGCCGAAACCAGCAAGGACCTCGCCGGGCAGGTCGTCGAAGCGACGCAGCCGGGCGACGTCGTCCTGGTCAAGGGCTCGCTCGGCAGTGCGATGCGCCACGTGATCGAAGCGCTCGACGCCCCCGCCGCCAGCCGGGCGGAGGGCTGAGACGATGCTCTACCACCTCCTCGTGCCACTGGCCGACCAGTTCACCCTCTTCAACGTCTTCCGCTACATCACCTTCAGAAGCGGCGGGGCGGCGATGACCGCCCTGCTCATCTGCTTCATTCTCGGCCCCTCGGTCATCCGCTGGCTGAAGCAGAAGCAGCGCGAAGGTCAGCCGATCCGCGAGGACGGGCCGGAATCCCACCTGTTGACCAAAAAGGGCACGCCCACCATGGGCGGCGTGCTGATCCTGATCGCGATCGCGATTTCGACCCTGCTCTGGGCCGACCTCAGCAACGGCTATGTCTGGGTGGTGCTCATCGTCACGCTGGGCTTCGGCGGCATCGGCTTCGCCGACGACCTGATGAAGCTCACGCAACGCAGCTCGTCCGGCCTCTCCGGTCGCTACAAGCTGCTGCTGCAAGGCATCATCGCATTTGCAGCCGCCATCGCCCTGATCAGCTTCACGCCCGGCGAGTTCTCGACCTCCCTGGCGATGCCCTTCTTCAAGGACCTCTTCCTCCCCCTGGGCATCCTCTTTCCGGTCTTCGTGGTCTTCGTCATCGTCGGTGCGTCCAATGCCGTGAACCTGACCGACGGCCTCGACGGCCTCGCCATCGTGCCGGTCATGATCGCCGCCGGCTGCTTCGCGTTCATCGCGTATCTCGTCGGCAACGCCATCTTCTCGAATTATCTGGGCATCCCCTTCGTCCCGGGCACCGGCGAGCTCGCCGTCTTCTGCGCCGCCATGGTCGGTGCCTCGCTCGGCTTCTTGTGGTTCAATGCCCCGCCCGCCATGGTCTTCATGGGCGACACGGGCTCGCTCGCGACCGGCGGGGCTCTGGGCACCATCGCGGTTGCCGCCAAGCACGAGCTGGTGCTCGCCGTCATCGGCGGACTCTTCGTCCTAGAAGCCGTCTCGGTGATCGTGCAGGTCGCCTCCTTCAAGCTCACCGGCAAGCGCGTCTTCCGCATGGCGCCGCTGCATCACCACTTCGAAAAGAAAGGCTGGCAGGAACCCACCATCGTCATCCGCTTTTGGATCATTGCTACTATCCTGGCGCTGATCGGCCTCTCCACGCTGAAGCTGCGGTGACCTCGCCATGACCCGAAATTCCATCGGCATCCTCGGAATGGCCAGAAGCGGCATGGCGGTGCTCAAGGACGCCCTGGCCCAGGGTCAGGACTGCCTCGTCTACGACGACAACCCTGCCACCCTCGCGATAGCCGTCGAAGCTGGCGGACGCCCGGGTGCGCTGGATGACGTGGCCAAACTCGACGCGCTGGTCGTCAGCCCTGGTGTCCCCCTTGATCACCCGGTCCCGCATCCGGTGATCGAGGCCGCCCGCCGCCACGGCATCAGGCTGACCAGCGACATCGACCTCTTCGCCGAGCGTCTCGACGGCCGCCGCGTGATCGGCATCACCGGCACCAACGGCAAGTCGACCACCACGGCCCTGGTCCACCACCTCCTGGTGGCCGCCGGCCGCGACGCCGTGCTCGGCGGCAATATCGGCAAGCCGGTGCTCGATCTCGACCTCGGCAACCCTCAGCGGGTCTTCGTCCTCGAGCTCTCCTCCTACCAACTCGATCTGGCGACCGAGATCGCGACCGAAATCGCCGTGTTGCTCAACATCACCCCCGACCACCTCGACCGCCACGGCAGCTTCGACGCCTACGTCGCCGCCAAGCGTCGGCTGTTCACCCTGCAGCCCGCGTCCGGCAGTGCCGTGATCGGCGTCGACGACGCCCCGTCCCGCGCCATCGCCGACGAGCTCGAAGCCCAGGGCCGCCGCGTCGTCCGCATCAGTGCTGCAAGCGAACTGGAGCAGGGCGTCTACGCCCGGGGCACCGAGCTGATCGATGCAACGGGCGAGACCTCCGAGACAGTGGCCGACCTCGCTGGCATCCAGAGCCTCGAAGGCCGCCACAACCGCCAGAACGCCGCCGCCGCCTGGGCCGTGCTCCGCGCCCTCGGGATAGCCGATGGCGCAAGCGGGTTTGCCACCTTCCAGAGCCTGCCGCACCGTATGGCGACCGTGGCCAGCACCAGCCGCGTCCGCTTCGTCGACGACAGCAAGGCCACCAACCCCGAAGCCGCGATCCCGAGCCTCTCGAGCTTCGCCGACATCTTCTGGATCGCCGGCGGCAAGCCAAAGCCCGGCGGCTTTTCGGCCCTCCTGCCCCACCTCCAGGCGGTGCGCGGCGCCTGGCTGATCGGCGAGGCCTCGGGCGAGATCGCCGCCACCCTGCCCGCGGGCCTACCGGTCGCGCACAGCGAAACCCTCGAGCGCGCCGTCCCCGCCGCTTTTGCTGCCGCGCGTCAGAGCAGCGCCGAGGCGCCCGTGGTCCTCCTCGCACCGGCCTGCGCCTCCTTCGACCAGTTCGCCGACTACGAAGCGCGGGGTGACGCTTTCACCGCCCTCGCCCGCGACCTCGCCGCCCGGGAGCTCGCGGCATGAGCGCCTTCGCCCGCACCGACCGCTCGCTCTTGGGGCAATGGTGGTGGACCGTCGACCGCTTCTTCTTGGTCGGCATCGGCATCCTCGTCTTGATCGGGGCCATAATGGTCCTCGCATCGAGCCCGCCCATCGCCCGCAATCTGCGGCTCGACGGCATGCACTTCGTCATCCGCCACTTCATCGTGCTGGTGCCGGCCGGGCTCTGCCTCTTCGCCGTCTCGCTCTTGGCGCCGCGCGGCGTGCTCCGGCTCGCCACCGTGATCTTCGCCGTCTCCGCCGTGCTGACCGCGGCCACCCTCTTCTTCGCCCCGGAGATCAAGGGTGCAACCCGCTGGCTGTTCATTGCCGGCCAGCAGCTGCAGCCGTCCGAATTCCTCAAGCCCGGCCTCGCCGTGGTCGTTGCTTGGCTGCTCGCCAGCAAACCGGGCCTCAAGGGCCTGCCGCTCTCCCTGCTGCTGGTCGGCGGCAGCATCGCCATCCTGCTGCTGCAGCCCGATCTCGGCATGGCCGCCGTTGTCGCCGCCTTCTTCGCCGCCCAGCTCTTCGTCGCCGGGCTCGGCTGGCTGCCGATCATCCTCTTGGCCGGCGTCGGTCTCGGCGGGCTCTGGGGCGCCTACACCTTCCTCGGCCACGTGCGCGAGCGAATCGACGGCTTCCTCGACCCCACGGCCGAGATCTACCAGGTCGAACGAGCGCTGAGCGCGGTCAAGTCAGGTGGCTTCTTCGGCCGCGGCCCGGGCGAAGGGGTGGTCAAGTTCCGCCTGCCCGAGGCCCATTCGGACTTCGTCTTCGCCACCGTCGCGGAAGAATTCGGCATCATCGCCTGCCTCGTCATCGTCGCGATCTTCGCCTTTCTCGTGCTTCGGGCGCTCTGGCGCCTCCAACTCAACCCCAACCGCTTCGTCCAGCTGGCGGCCACCGGCCTCGTCGCCCAGTTCGGCCTGCAGGCGCTCGTCAACATGGCGGTAAACGTCAACTTGGTTCCCACCAAAGGCATGACCCTGCCGTTCATCTCTTATGGCGGCTCCTCGCTGCTCGCGATTGCCATCACCATGGGCATGCTCCTGGCGCTGACCCGCCGCGGTGCCCGGCTGGAACCGATCCCATGAGCCCGATCCTGTCCGTATCCCCGATACTGATCGCTGCCGGCGGCACCGGCGGCCACATGTTTCCGGCCCTTGCCCTGGCCCGCAGCCTGCTCGAGCGCGGCCAGCCCGTCACCGTCGTCACCGACGACCGCGGCGCGCGCTACCTGCCGGACGACATCGACCGCCACGTCATCCGCGCCGGCAGCCCCACCGGCGCCCTCGGGGCCAGGCTTCGCGGCGTCCTCGCCCTCGTCCGCGGCACCACCCAGACCCTCCGCCTGATGCGCCGCCTGAAGCCCCGGGCCGCTGCCTGCTTCGGCGGCTACGCCTCGGTCCCGGCCGGCCTCGCCGCGAGGCTGACCGGCCGGCCGCTTCTGCTGCACGAGCAGAATGCCGTCTTCGGACGCGCCAACCGCCTGCTCGCCCGCTTTGCCCGCATCATTGCGCTGAGCTTCGAGGGCACGAGCCACGTGCCCGCGGGGCCGGCCGTCATCGTCACCGGCAATCCCGTCCGCCCCGGTTTCAGGCTGGACGCGGCCGTCTTCCGGGCACCCTCTGCCACCGAGCCCTTCCGTCTCCTCGTCATCGGTGGCAGCCAGGGTGCCCGGATCTTCAGCGACGTCGTGCCCGAGGCCGTGGCCCTTCTGCCCGAGCCCCTGCGCCGTCGCCTGCGGATCCAGCAACAGTGCCGCCCCGAGGACCTGGCCCGGGTCTGCGAGCGTTACACGGCCGACGGCATCGACGCCGAGGTCACGGCCTTCTTCAAGGATATGCCGAGCCAACTCGGCCAGGCGCACCTGCTGGTCAGCCGCGCCGGTGCGTCCAGCCTGACCGAGATCATGGCCATGGGCCGCCCTGCCATCCTCGTCCCCTATTCGGCTGCCGCCGACGATCACCAGCGCGCCAATGCCGAGATTTTGGCCGCAGCCGGCGGCGCTGTGCGCATCCTCCAGGCCGACTTCGATGCGACGGCCCTGAAAAGCGAACTCGAAGCGCTGCTGACCGACCCCGACAGGCTCGAGGCCATGGCACGCGCCGCCCGCGACCACTACCAGGCAGATGCCGCCCGCCGGCTCGCCGATGCGGTGCTCGCCATGCTGCCCACGAGCGACAGGGTCGAGAGCCTGGCCGCCGCGTCCGGCACGGAGGTGGCCCGATGAGCCCGATCGCCAGCCAGGCCCAACGCAGCCTCCGCATCCAGCCGCTCGATACCGGCGCCATTCACTTCGTCGGGATCGGCGGCATCGGGATGAGCGGCATCGCCGAGATTCTTTCGGGCATGGGCTACGACGTGCAGGGCTCCGACGTCAGCGACAACGCCAACGTCCAGAGGCTGCGTGCAAAGGGCATGACGATCGCCGTCGGCCATGCGCCCGAGAACCTGGACGAGGCCCGGGTCCTGGTCGTCTCGACCGCGATCAAGCCGGACAACCCGGAGCTCGAGGAGGCTAGGCGGCGTCGTCTGCCGATCGTCCGCCGGGCGGATATGCTGGGCGAAATCATGCGTCTCCATCCCTCGGTCGCGGTCGCCGGCACCCACGGCAAGACGACGACGACGGCCATCGTCGCCGGCCTCTTCGATGCCGCCGGGCTCGAGCCCACCGTCATCAACGGCGGCATCATCAACGCCTACGGCACCAACGCCAGGCTGGGTCAGGGCGACTGGATGGTGGTCGAGGCCGACGAGAGCGACGGCAGCTTCCTGCGCCTGCCGGCGACCATCGGCATCGTCACCAATATCGACCCCGAGCACATGGAATTCTGGGGCGATTTCGAGCGGGTGAAGGCGGCCTACCTGGACTTCGTCGAGCGCCTGCCCTTCTACGGCGTGGCGATCCTCTGCATCGACCATCCCGAGGTCCAGGCGCTGGTCGGCCGTATCACCGACCGCAAGATCAGGACCTACGGCTTCAACCCGCAGGCCGACATCCGCGCCACCGAGCCGGTCTCGGATGCCAAGGGTTCGCGCTTCGACGTCTTCGTCCGCGACGCCGCCAGCGGCGAAGCCCGCCGGTTCGTCGACTTCACCCTGGCCCTGCCCGGCAAGCACAACGTCCAGAACGCCCTGGCTGCCATCGCGATTGCCGATCAGCTCGGAATGACCGAGACCGTGGTCCGCGAGGCGTTGGCCGGGCTCGGCGGGGTCAAGCGGCGCTTCACGGTCACCGGCGAGGTGGACGGGATCACCATCGTCGACGATTACGGCCACCACCCGGTCGAGATCAGGGCCGTCCTCGAAACCGCGCGGCAAGCGACCCGAGGCCGGGTCATCGCGGTCGTTCAGCCGCACCGCTACAGCCGCCTCGCCGACCTCTTCGAGGCCTTCTGCACCTGCTTCGCCGATGCCGACATCGTGCTCGTGGCGCCGGTCTACGCCGCCGGCGAAGCGCCGATCGACGGCATCGACCGGAACAGCCTCGTCGAGGGCCTGACCCGCCACGGCCAGCGGGCGGCCCTACCGATCGACGGCCCCGAGGACCTGCCCAGCCGGATCGCCGAGCTCGCCCGCCCCGGCGATCTCGTCGTCTGCCTCGGTGCCGGCACCATCACCCAATGGGCCAACGCGCTGCCGCAAGCGCTGCGTGCCGCCAGAGCGGGAGGCATCGTCGCATGACCACGCCCCGCGGCAACCTTCGCCAAAATGTCCCGCTCGCCCCCCTCGCCTGGTTTCGCGTCGGCGGCCCGGCCGAACGCCTGTTCCAGCCGGCCGATGCCGACGACCTCGCCGCCTTCCTCGCGACGACACCCCCCGAGATCCCCGTACTGCCGATGGGCGTGGCCTCCAACATGCTGATCCGCGACGGCGGCATCGAGGGCGTCGTCGTCCGCTTCGGCGGCCCGCTCGCCAAGGTCGAGGTCGACGGCACCACCCTCGTCGCCGGCGCCGGCGCCCTCGACCAGCGCGTGGCCCAAGTCGCCGAGCGCGCCGGTCTTTCGGGCATCGAATTTATGATCGGCATCCCCGGCACCATCGGCGGTGCGGTGCGGATGAACGCCGGCGCCTTCGGCGGCGAGACCCGCGACCGCCTGATCTGGGCCGAGGCTCTCGACCGAGCCGGCCGAATGCATCGCCTGACCAACGCCGAGCTCGGCTTCGCCTACCGACACTCCGAACTCCCCGAGGACTGGATCGTGGCGCGCGCCGCCTTCGCTCTCGAGCCCGGCGATCCCGCAGCCATCAAGGCGCGGATGGAAGCGATCAAGGCCGAGCGCGAGGCGGCCCAGCCGCTACGCGTCGCGACCGGCGGCAGCACCTTCAAGAACCCGGAGGGCCACCGGGCCTGGCAATTGATCGACAAGGCCGGCTGTCGGGGGTTGACCCGCGGGGCGGCCATGGTCTCCGATAAGCACTGCAACTTTCTCATCAACACGGGTGGAGCCGAGGCCGCCGAACTCGAGGCGCTCGGCGAGACGGTGCGCGCCCGCGTCCTGGCGCAAAGCGGCATCCGCCTCGAATGGGAAATCAAGCGCCTGGGCAAGGCGGCCACCCCGGCCGCGGCCCCTGGCAACGCGCATACCAACGGAGTTCCTTCATGACGTCCCACGTCGCCGTCCTCATGGGCGGCCTCTCCACGGAACGCGAGGTCTCGCTCGTCTCGGGCGAGACGGTCGCTTCCGCCCTCGAAGAAAAAGGCTACCGCGTCACCAAGATCGACGTCGGCCGCGACCTGCCGCAGCGCCTCCTCGAGGTCAGGCCCGACCTCGTCTTCAACGCCCTGCACGGGCGCTTCGGCGAGGACGGCCGCGTCCAGGGCCTGCTCGACCTCATGGCCATTCCCTACACCCACTCGGGCGTGCTCGCCTCGGCGCTGGCCATGGACAAGCCGATGGCGATGCGCCTCTTTCGCAGCGCCGGCCTCACCTGCCCCGAAGGATTCGAGATCGAGTTCGAGGACCTGCAGGACGGCCCGCCGCCGATGGAGCCGCCCTTCGTCGTCAAGCCGGCGGCCGAAGGCTCTTCGGTCAACGTGCTGGTCAGCAAGAACGGCGACATCTCCGCCCTCATCAACCGCACCGATATCGCGCCGGAAGCCCGTTTCCTGGTCGAGCGCTTCATCCCCGGCCACGAGCTCACCGCCACCGTGCTCGGCGAGCAGGCGCTCACCGTCACCGAGATCCGCCCGAAAAAAGGCCGCTTCTACGACTACGGCGCCAAATACACCGAGGGCTTCGCCGAGCACATCGTCCCGGCGCCGCTGCCGCGCCCGGTCTTCGACAAGGTTTGCGACTGGGCGCTTCGCGCTCACTGGGTGCTGGGCTGCCGTGGCGTCAGCCGCGCCGACTTTCGCTTCGATCCCAAGGGCGGCATGGATGGCCTCGTCATCCTCGAGGTCAACACCCAACCCGGCATGACCCCGATGTCGCTGGTGCCCGAGCAGGCCCGGCACTGCGGCATCGACTTTGCCGATCTCGTCGTCCGGCTGATCGAGGGGGCGCGATGCGACAAGTGAGACGGCTCGCCTACCGTACCGGCCACGCGCTGCGCCGGCCGCCGCCACCGCGCTGGCGCGCCCCGGCGCTCTACACCCTGCTTTGCGCGGCCCTGCTCGGCCTGCTCGGCGCCAGCATCCATATCGCGAACTCGAGCGGATTGACCGACCGCGCGCGATTCGCGGCGATGGACCAGCTCGTCGCCACCACCGACCGGCTCGGCATGCGAATCGAGGAGATTCTCAGCGCCGGGCGGCAGCGCACCAGTGCGGGTGCAATCTACCAAATGCTCGAACCCTACTATGGACAAAATATACTTGCGGTTGATATTGCGGCGATCCAGCAACGCCTCCAGAGTCTGCCATGGGTTCGCGAAGCCGCCGTCACCCGACACTTTCCCGACCGCCTCGAGACCACGCTCGTCGAGCACCGCCCGATCGCGCTCTGGCAGCCCGCTCTAGCCAGTGGATCCGCTCTGATGAGCGGACCCGCCTTGGTGAGTGACCGGGGCGACATCATCCAGGTCGACGCCGTCTCGCCCTACCGTCACCTGCCGATCCTCAGCGGCGCCGACGCCCCGGCGGCCGCGGCCGATCTCTTGCGCCTGGTCGGCAGCGAGCCGAGCCTGGTGCGGCTGGTCACCGGGGCGGAGCTCGTCGACGGCCGCCGCTGGAACGTCTTTCTCGACGGCCGAATCGAGATCCGCCTGCCGGAACGCGAGCCAGAGCTGGCCTGGCAGCGCCTCGCCCGACTGCACCGCGAGCAGTCGCTGCTCACCCGGGCGGTCGAGGCCCTCGACCTCCGCTTGGCCGACCGGGTGATCGTCCGCCTCGCCGACGAGGTCTTGAACCCCGCCGGCACCCGGCCGACCGCCGCACTCCGCCCGGGCCAGCGCACATGACCACGCCCGAAACCATGGCCCCGCCAATGCCGTCGACCTCGCCGAGCCCGGCGCCGCTGACCCCGGCCTCGCTCAGCGTCGGCCACGAAATGGCCTGGCAGCGGCTGCTCACCAACCATCGCCGACCGCACAAGAACGCCCCCTTCGGCCTGCTCGACATCGGCAGCTCCAAGCTCTGCTGCTACATCGTCCGCACCCGGGGCGAGGAAGGCTTCGTGCTGCTCGGCCGCGGCTACCAGGCAGCCGAAGGCTTCCAGGCGGGCGAGGTGATCGACGCCGAGGCCGCCGAGGCGTCGATGCTCGCCGTCTTGAACGAAGCCGAGGAGGCAGCCGGCGAGACGCTGCGCGAGATCGCCGTCTCCTGGTCCGGCGGAAGGCCATCGGCCGGCCTCGTCACGGTCGAGTGCCCGATCGGCGGCCGGCTGATCGACGACGACGATATCGACCGCGCTCTCGAACAGGTGCGAGGCTCGGTGCTCGGCAACGAGCGGCAGATCCTCCACATCCTTCCCGTCGAGATGCGCCCCGACGGCGGCGATGCGCTCGCCGATCCGCGCGGACTCGCCGCCCAAACCCTCGACGTCACCGCACTCGTGGTCAGTGTCGCCAAGCCCGCGCTCAGGAACCTCACCGCCTGCCTCGAGCGCTGCCACCTCGACGTCATGGAGCTCACCAATGCCACCTACGCCGCGGGCATCGGCTGCCTGACCGTCGACGAGATGCGCCGCGGCGTGCTGCTGCTCGAGCTCGGCGGCGGCACCACCAGCCTCGGTCTGTTCAGCGGCGGGGCGCTCTGCCACCTGGCGCAAGTGCCCTATGGCGGCGAGCACGTCACCCGCGACCTCGCCTATTGTCTCTCGACCAGCCGCGCCTTCGCCGAAAGGCTCAAGAACCTCTACGGCGGCGTGCTCTGCCGGGCCTGCGACGACAATGTCCGAATCGAGGTTCCGATCATCGGCGACCAGGCCGAGCAGCCGACCGGCGAGGTGCCGCGGACCCGGCTCACCGAGATCATCCGCGCCCGGGTCGAGGAGACCCTGACCCTGATCCAATCCCGGCTCCGGGACCAAGAGGACCTGGTCCAGTCGAAACCGCCGCGCAGCATGGTGCTCACCGGCGGCGCCGCGCAGATCGAAGGCATCGAGGAGCTCGCCGAAGAGATCTTCGGCCTCAAGGCGCGGATAGGCCGGCCGGCAGCGGTGCGCGGCCGGGCCGGCCTCGAGGATCAACCCTGTTGTAGCGCCGCCGCCGGCGGGCTGGTGCTGGTCACCGGCCGCGACGGCGGCTCGAGTTGGAAACAGATGTCGGAGGTGCCCGCACTGACTTCAGGCCTCGCCCGCCTCGGCCATTGGCTCAAGCAGAACTTCGTGAGCTGAACCGATGACCACGTCCCAGGAGAACTGACGAAATCCCTTTTCGGCCGCCCCCCTGCCCAGGGAAACGGCCACTGCCCGCGGTGGACGAACCGAAAAATCGGTCGCCTCGCACCATGATGGAGGAGAATACCATGACGATCAGCCTGAGCATGCCCGTCACGCATGAAATGAAGCCGCGAATCTCGGTGGTGGGCGTCGGCGGTGCCGGCGGCAACGCCGTCAACAACATGATCACCTCGCACCTCGAAGGGGTCGAGTTCGTCGCCTGCAACACTGACGCGCAGGCGCTCGCCAACTGCCTGACCGACCGCAAGATCCAGCTCGGCAACGCCATCACCCACGGCCTCGGTGCCGGCGCCCGCCCGGAAGTCGGCCGCGCTTCCGCCGAAGAGAGCCTGGACGAGATCCTCGATCTCCTGCAGGGCTCGAACATGGTGTTCATCACCGCCGGCATGGGCGGCGGCACCGGCACCGGCGCGGCGCCGGTGATCGCCCGCGCGGTCCGCGACATGGGGATCCTCACCGTCGGGGTGGTGACCAAGCCGTTCCACTTCGAAGGTGCGCACCGCATGCGCCTCGCCGAGGGCGGCCTGACCGAGCTGCAGAGCTTCGTCGACACCCTGATCGTCATTCCCAACCAGAACCTGTTCCGGCTGGCCAACGAGCGCACCACCTTCGCCGAGGCCTTCCAGATGGCCGATCAGGTGCTGCACATGGGCGTCAGGGGTGTGACCGACCTCATGGTCATGCCCGGGATGATCAATCTCGACTTCGCCGACATCCGCACCGTCATGTCCGAGATGGGCAAGGCGATGATGGGCACCGGCGAGGCCGAGGGCGAGCGGCGGGCGATCGACGCCGCCGAGGCCGCGATCTCCAACCCGCTGCTCGACGAGGTCTCGATGCGCGGCGCCCGCGGCGTGCTGATCAACATCACCGGCGGCTCCGACATCACCCTCTTCGAGATCGATGCGGCGGCCAACCGGATCCGGGAGGAGGTCGACCCCGAGGCCAACATCATCTTCGGCTCGACCTACGACGAATCGATCCAGGGCGGCCTGCGCGTCTCGGTGGTGGCGACCGGCATCGAGACCCAGGCCGAGCGCTCGCGCC